>JAGBYG010000249.1 GCA_017628875.1 Clostridia bacterium | reverse complement strand
CTTTGCGGAATAAGTCGAGACACTTTGTTCTGCGACAGTGTCGATGTAGTATGCGCGGGAATCGTTGAAAAATTCAATCGTAAAATTAGGGGTAATTAAAATTTAACTATAGCATGAAATTGCTAATGTGGATGAGTAATTTAATAAGGAGTATTTATGTACATACATTCTGTAAAAGCTATTAATTATAAATCTTTATCGAGTTGCGATAATGAAATAATTTTAGAGCCACAAATCACCTCTATAATAGGTAAAAATGAGAGTGGAAAAAGCAACGTAATTGAAGCTATATCCCGAATAAACTTTTTTGGAGATATGGCGCCAGCATTTAATTCCGAAAATTTGAATCGTAATGTTGATTCAGATGCATCAATTGGGTATGAAATTATTTTGCGTCCTACAGTAGAGGATAAAGCGTTTGGAATTACATCAGATTCCAAAGTGATAATTACCAAAGATGAACAAGCAACAACCGGCGGCCTATATGACTACTATTGTAATCACATAAAAGCGGATGCAGATGTTTTGTTGGAATTAATTGAAAAAAATGCATTTAAATTAAGCAATCAAGATTACAACAATTACATAATATATATGGAAACCCTACGAGCTAGTGAATCGCTTCACATTAGACGGATGGGAGCGTTATTCCCGATTTTTGAAAGCTGGATTCCAAGGGCAGATGCCGATAAAAGAGAAGAAATAAAAATCGCACTTGAGACATTGAGAAACAAATGGCTTGCTATAACGGAAAGAATCCCTACTGTTTTTTATAGAAACAGTAGCAAGGTTTTAAAGGCAAGTTATACATTGGATGAGGTTCAAAAAGAACTGGCTAATCCAAACTCGTATCCCAACAGTCTTTTATATGAACTCGTACATATTATTGGTATACAAAAATCAGACTTTATAAAAGCTGTTCAAACCGGAAATGTTGGCTCAAAGATGACTTTGAGAGATAGGATTGTCAGGGCTATCGATTCCAAGATAAATGTTAAATTTCAAAAATTTTATCTGGCAGAGAAGATGTATCTTAGCGCCGGTATGGACGCGAATGTCATTACATTTACGGTTAGGACAAGCGATGGAGAAGCTCTGAACTTCTCGGAACGTAGCAATGGATTGCGGTGGTACCTGAATACGTTTATTGATGCGCTTTACCATGGTGTATCTCGTTCAAACGTAGTGTATTTGTTTGATGAGCCGGGAATATCGTTGCATGTCAATGCCCAAAAGGAATTATTGAATTTGTTTAGGGATTTGGCAGATAAGGGTAATCAAATTGTGTATACAACACATTCGCCATATATGTTGGACACTAAAGAGGATGGTATTTATAGAATAAGAGCAGTAGATAAAGACAGCACCGGTAATACACATGTTTTCAAAACGGCGTATGATTCAAGGCTGTCTTCCGATAGTAAAGAGGACACCTTGACACCAATTGCTAGTGCGATAGGAATGAATTTTTACGACACTTTCGGCCCAGCTAAAGATAAATTAAATATTGTTATTGAAGGTGTTAGCGACTATATTTATATTCACTGCATGGCAAAACTATTGGAATATGATTTGTCGAGTTATTCATTGATACCATCGGTAGGAGCTCCGAATTGCGTTAATATATGTGCAATACTTCATGGTTGGGGATGCCCGTTTATTGCTGTTTTTGACTATGATAATGCTGGTGTAAATTCTGGCGGGGAAACACTTAGCAAAGAGTTCTTGTTTGACTTAAATGTAAACTATTGTTATGTAATTCCTGTAACTCAGGATGATATAAAAAACAAAACTTATGTATCAAATCCTTGTATGATAGAAGATGTTGTTACCCGAGAAGAACTCGCTCGCTTCGAAGAAATATTCCCTGATGCGAAAGATGTTGGAAAGACACTTAAGGCGAAACTTTTCAGTACAGCAGTTGAAAACGGGGAATATAGTCCGGGAGAACAATGTAGAAATAACTTTAAAGCGTTAATTGATAGGGTGCTGGCGAAATGACGCTCAGATTAAAGTGATATTAAAATGATATCACACATTCTTGAGAAATTTTATTTATGGAGGCAAAACAATAATGGATTTTATTATCGATAAGTTTTATGAAAAAATGGCAGAAGTTAAATTTGATGCTTTTGGCATATTGGATTCAAACAATTATATTCATACTTTGGGTACAGACTCCAAAATCATTGGACGAATATTTGAGATGTTTGCACAACCGATACTTGAAGAAATTGCTGCCGAGAACGGCTATCGCTTAAAAACACCTGAATCGCAGACGGTATATCCTGATTTTGTGATGCTAAAAAGTGAGGAATCTAAGGAAAAGATAGCGATAGATATAAAAACGACTTACATCGATTCTGACAATTCAACCATCAAGTTTACTCTGGGGTCGTTTGGATCCTATATGCGTAACAATACTAAAAATATAGAGTACAAGTATACCGATTATACCAAACACTATGTTATTGGGTTTGTTTACAAGCGCAATGACGCAGCACAAGAGAGTCGTGTTTATAAATACGAGGATCGCAATAATATTGCATTCCCATACTATGATGTTAAGTATTTTATAGTTGAAAAATATAAGATTGCAGGCGACAAGCCCGGTTCTGGAAATACGGAGAATATCGGCTCTTTCGCTACAAGGAATTTCCTTGACCTTAAAAATGGTCGTGGCCCATTTAGCGAATTGGGACAAGATGTTTTCGATATTTACTGGAAATATTATCCGAAATACAGAGCTACTAATCAAGAATACACCTCTTTGTCAGAGTTTTTAAGATGGCTTCCGGTACATATCGACTCCGTGGAATTATTGCATGCATTTGATAAGCAATCTGTTTTGGAAAGCATTGAAAAATACAAGGCGGCGCATAAAAATATATAAATGTAAAAGGCAAGAGCGAATTCAAATAAAAATCGTTCTTGCCTATTGAAATAATTATACTCTTTTAATTGCCAAAACTTCTATCATTGGGTGTCGGTTGGTTTCTTTTGCACCTATATGATAGAAATGGTTTTGCTCGAACCAAGTGAAATCTGACCAATGATCGTAAAGATGTTCATTTCTACGGAACTCGTTTTCTTTCCACATAGACAGGCAAACGTTGGCAGGTGTTTTATGTGCATATTCAGCCAAGAGCACAGCTTCTTCTTCTGGCCATTCTCCGACATAAGAAGTGTCTCGTCCAATATAGGGCGGATCTAAATAAATGTAATCATTTTCGGTAGCGTTGTCAAAAGCTTCTTGCCACGAACAACATTTAAATGTCCAATCTTTGCCTTGCATTATTCGTGAAACTGAAGCAACTTGATTGCAAATTTTAGTAACATATGCTTTAGCGAATCTATTGGGCTTTTGACAGAAGGGAACATTGAACTGACCCCTACGATTAAATCGTATCATACCGTTGAAATCAGACCTGTTTAAAAAAAGGAAATACAGTGGATCGCCGTTTTCATTAAACGCATCTCGCATTTCAGTGTAATACTTTCCTCCAAATTGTTCTAGCTTTTCTCCATGTAATTCCAAAAAAGATCGAACAATAGAAGGCGTATATTCTCCGCGTTGAATTCCCTGGTAGAGCGAAATAATATATTGATTTTTGTCGGTTAATAAGGCTTTTTGGGGCGCTAAATTAAACGCAACAACTCCGGTGCCCACGAAAGGTTCAATCCAAACTCCATCTTCTGAACGTTTTACGTGTTCAGCGATAAAAGGAACTATTTTTGTTTTTATGCCCTGGCATTTTATGGGCGGTACTATAATTTTACTTTCATCAATCATTTGTTTACTCCTTTAAAGTGAACTTTTTCCACTTTTAACCCATTCATCTATATCTGTTAACTTGAATTTCCACTGTCTCCCAATTTTATGGGCGGGAATACCCGTGTCGTTTTTTATCCAATTTCTAATAGTATCTTTATTAACTCCAAGATACTCAGCTAACTCTGCAATGTTAAGCCATTTTTCTTTAAGAAAAGTATCCATACATAGAGCACCTCCATCAAAATAAGTATAACATAAAGCTTCTGAAAAGTCAAGATTTGTTTATGAATAAGTATGATTTAATATGAACAGATATGATTTAATAAAATTGATATACTTGCGATTTTTGATGAAATCAAAATGATATTAAAATGATATTATCTTAATATAAATTTTAACTAAAAATATCAATTTTTACATTTTTCAATAATAGCCTCATGGTGATCTTCGCACAAGAAGAAATCGTACTCCCCGTGGTTGGTGCGTTGTTTACCGGTAAAATAATCGGCGATGTATGTTTTCTGCAAGCATACGTCGCCGTAGTATTTTTCATTGCTTAATATTCTGCGTATTGCCTCAATGTGCCATACATCTCCTCCACGCGGGGCCTTAACCTCTGCATCCATTAGTCGGCGGACAATTTCACGAAGGGAAGCGCCATCATTGCGCCATTCGTAAATGGCTCTGACAACCGCAGCTTCTTCAGGAACGATTTTAAGCGTGCCATCAACGCCGCTGCAGTAGCCGTAGCACGGGCGGTCAAAGAGTTTGGATGAGCCATCTTGGAAACGTACAATATTGCCCCAGCGGACATTGTGACTTTTGCTTTCGCTCTCGTTTTGATAAAGGCTGGCATATATTGTGAGTATGCGAATGGCCTGGGGATCTCTAATATGCAGATTTTCAGTTTGAAAATACACATCAATATTTAATTGGATCAACTCGCTGCAGGTATTTAGAAACTGGAGGGTGTTACGCCCCAAGCGGCTTATGGACTTTACGATAATATAATCTATTTTGCCGGCGCGGCAGTCTGCCATCATACGCTGAAATTCTTTCATACGCAAGTTGTGACGCCCGGATGCCTGGTCGGCATATATACCAACGAAAATCCAATCTATTTTGCTATCGATATATTTGCTGTAATACTCCCGCTGCGCTTCCAGACTATGATACTGTATCTCCTGAGTGGTGCTAACACGGCAATAGGCGGCAACACGTTGGGGCCGTGGGAATGCAAATACAGGGTTGGCGGGTATGGTTTTTATTTTCATTACGAAACCTCCTTTTATCTCATATACGTACCACAAATACGAGAGAAATGGAAGTCTTTTTGGGGAGAAAAATAATATTCTACGTTATGCCCGAAATAATAACGAAATGCCGGGGAGTGAATTGTTTAACATGATTCAAAAATACGGGTTTTTAATAAAAAAACGATATGGCCAATAAAAAAACGATATGCCTAATAAAAAAACGAAATGAAAAATGAAAGAAAAAGAACCGCCGAGAATTAACTCCTAGACGGTTCTATTTTACTTAAAATCGGGCATAAATGCCCCAAAAACCTTAAAAAATGCGAAAATGGAACGGAAATTCTACTAAAATCTCCGTCCCATTGCGCTGGTCTAATTGACAGGACTTGAACCTGCGGCCTCTACCACCCCAAGGTAGCGCTCTCCCAGCTGAGCTACACCTAGATTTTCGACTTGTATATATTACCACATATTAGAACAAAAGTCAATAGATTTTTGAAATATTTTTTTGAAAAATATCAAAAACATTTGCAGTTCAAAAACAAGTCGATATTTTATTTAACATCACAAAACCAATTCCATATATGTTTTTTGTGGAACAAGTCCCATTTCCTGATAAAATCGGAGTGCATTTGTATTACAACTCCACACGTTGAGTGTGAGGTTATAGCAACCGTTTTCGCGGGCGAGCTTGACTGCTGCTTCATAGAGTTCCCTGCCAATATTTTTTCTGCGTAGCTTTTCGTCAACACACAAATCATCAATATATATAGTCTTAATATCGGTCAAAATCGAGTCTTCAAGATGCTGCTGATAGATGCAAAAGCAATAACCCATCACCTCGTCATTTTCATCAACATTAACAAGAATTGGGCGATTTTCATCCTTTAGCAATACTTTCAATTCATCTTCGGAATATTTAGTTCCAACCTTAAAAATATCGGGTCTTCCGTTATGATGCACAAGACAAACCTGTTTCAATAGCTCAATAATTTTTGGTATATCTTTTTCTATAGCATATCTAATCATTTTTATTATTCCTCAATCTCTTAAAAATCGGCTCGTCACTTGAGCAGAGCCACGCACCCACGATCATAATTCCAAGCGCGATAAAATATGTATATCGAGGCATATCTTTAAAAATCACAAGTGACAAAAGAGTACCAATAAAGGGTGCTATCGCATAATATGCGCTCGTTCTTGCCGCGCCGAGCATTCTTTGTGCATATACATAGAAGAAAATGCTGAGTCCGTAAGCGACAACTCCAACAGTAAGAACGGCAAACACGCTCCAAATATGAGTGATGCGTTCTCCAATACAAAAGCCGATAGTCAGTGAGCCAAGTCCTGAAAAAACGCCCTTCAAAAGCACGATTTCAAGCGGATCCTTTGATGATAATCTTCTCGTACAGTTATTTTCAATTCCCCAACAAACGCAGGCAAGGAGAATAAAAAGCGAGCCAACTGAAAATTTAAGACTCGAAATATCCTCAAAAGACAAAAGCGCACAAGAAACACTCACAAACAAAATTCCAAGCCACAAGCGAGGACTAATCCTCTCCTTGAATATCATAAGGGCAATAATTGCCGTTGCAACTATCTCAAAGTTATTGAGAAGCGAAGCATTTGCAGCCGTGGTGAAGGACATACCCAACAGCAAAAAGATGGGCGCGGCAACATCAAGCACGATCATTGCCAATGTGTATGGCAAATCCGCTCTTGTAATTTTTTCTTCAGTGCGTTTTACCCCTCTCACCTTGCGAACAAGAGCAATCACGCCCATACAGAGCCCTGCTCCTATGTATAAAAGCCCTGCCATCAAGGTGGTCGAGGGCATATAGTCAAGCAACAGCTTTGAAAACGGTGAGTTTATGGCATAAAGCGCTGCCGCAAGTATTGCAAGCATTATGCCTGTAGTTGTTGATTTTTTCATATTCTCTGTTGCTTTTTCGTCTGCTTAAATGCAACGATTGCCTCGATATTATCATAAATGAGCTGTTGAGCATCGGGTGTAAAAAGAACAATGTAATACTGCTCAAACTGACCTCTGCGCTCTTCAAGAAACAATCCGATTTCATTTCCTTGCACTGTCGGTTGCTTTCTCTGTTTACCGTTTTGGAGCTTAACAATTTCAAGAAGTCCCACGCTCACAAGCCAATCGTTAATGGATGCTGCTGTGATTTTTTTGGTTGTTTCAAGGTCAATATAACTATTAAGATTGTTTGCAATATCGCTCACGGTTATTGCTCT
Source organism: Clostridia bacterium (assembly GCA_017628875.1). Classification (GTDB taxonomy): domain Bacteria; phylum Bacillota; class Clostridia; order Oscillospirales; family CAG-272; genus RGIG4608. Next base: position 18,243 of record JAGBYG010000249.1, on the reverse strand, counting down.
CTCAGAAACAAGAAGTCTCGCACGCACGTCTTGTGATAAACAAAAATCTTGCTTGCGAACCTTTGCACTTTGATTGCTTGGCACAGTTCCTCCATTTTCAATAACCTGACGCAAAATGTCGGACACGTAGAAAAAGCAACGTGACAAGCGCACGTTATTTGCAATATCCCCCTCGGGAATTGGAGTATCATCAATAGGATTTATTCCGTTAGCCAATTTGTCTATAAATGATTTTGCATAAGCAATTTTTTCAAGCTCTATCATATATCTAACTTCCTTTCGTTTCCTTTTAAAAATTATATCACAACATTTTAAGCATTTCAAGTATAAGCACCGCTAATTTTGAATAAAATTATCATATACTTGTGTTTTGAGGTGAATATGAAAAAATCTATCAATTTATGGCAGCTTTGGGGTTTTGCAGTGACATCTCTTGGTGGAACATTATTGCATTTTTTATACGATTGGACTTACGAATCGCTATGGATTGCTCCGTTCTCCGCCGTGAACGAATCGACGTGGGAGCATATGAAGTTATTATTCTTCCCTGCATTTATTTTTGCTATTGTGCAAAGCTTTTTCTTTCGTGACAGAGAGGATTTTTGGTGCATTAAATTAAAAGGCATATTGCTTGGACTTTCACTAATTCCCGTTATATTCTACACCTACAACGGAGTTATCGGCAAGTCACCCGACTGGGTAAATATAGCGATTTTCTTCATTTCGGCAGCATTTGTCTATATTTATGAGCTTCTTCTCTTTAATAAAAATCAAACCGCCTGCAAACGTCCCAAAATCGCCCTTGCATCGCTTTGCGTAATTGCCCTACTCTTTGTTTTGTTCACATTCAGAACACCCGAATTAAATATCTTTAAAGACCCAACAACCTCCACGTTTGGAATATAGAAAAATGGACTTCGAAAATCGAAGTCCATTTTTGTTATTCAATAATAAATTCGTCGCCCTCAAGACGATATTTTGCGCAAATAGGATAAACGGTATTCCATTCGATTCTCTGTGCGTCGGTGCGCCACGCGTGGAAGAATATGAGGTTATCCTCCTCAATAATGGAACAATGTCCGCATCCCATAAACTCCTCATTTCTTGAAAGAACGGGGCGTTGTTGTTTTTTCCAAGACGATGGGTTCATCGGGTCATCGCCCACAAGCTCAAGAAGTGCAATACAATAATGCTCCGTCCACGAGCCCGAGCCCGAATATGCAACAAAGGTTCTGCCCGCTTCCTCAAAAGCAAACGGGCCCTCGTTAATAAAAGGTGAACCGTCAACAGTTCCCGTGCCGCCAAGCTTTTCCCAATCATATTCGGGGCGCGAAATCATAACTCTTTCACCCTCAATTTCAGTTGGGGATTTCAATTTCGCTATGTAGATATTCTGCTCAATATTCTCATCGCCTTCCCAACCTGACCAAACAATATATCTACCAGTTTTGTGATGAAGAATATTGCCGTCAATCGCCCATTTGTTTGTGGGATCGGTAATTTTGCCAAGATTTTTATAGGTTGCTAAGGGATCGTCACATCCGTTTGAAAGCACGTACATACGGTGATTGTGGTTGTTACCGTCGTCGCACGCAACATAGATATAGCAAACTCCATCAAGAACGTGAAGCTCGGGCGCCCACACCTCGTGTGCCCATTCTTCACTTTCGGGAGTCCAAACAAGATGTGATTCTGCAGTTTCAAAGCCATCGATACTGTCTGACTCAACAATATAAAGACGGCTGTCGGCTGCATAAAGCCAATAATATTTTCCGTTGTACTTTGTAAGCGCAGGGTCGCGGCTCTGCGTTCCTTGGGAGTTACATAAAATTTTCATAAATTTCTACCTTCCTTCAAATTTTAATTTTTGTGGGATTATATTAAGCCAAACCTTTTTCTTGCCCCAAACGGTGACTTCCCTGTCCGGAATAAAGGATAAATAGCTGTCTGCTCCCTTTATTCCAACGTGGCTTAATTTTTCACCGTTGATAAATTCCTCGTCAAGACATTCCGCAACACGAACGGAGCATTTTCCCTTTTCATAGGAAAGGACGAAAGCATCCTCGCTTATCGTTACGTGTTCGCAATACACAGGAATAGTTCTGTTTAGCTTTATTCGTTTACCAAAAAGCTCAATTTTACCGCTTTTTGCATCGTGCACACGGATTTTGATTTTTCTGTGAAGCGGATAATGGCACGTCAACCTCTTATCCCCATCATACAAAACCAAATCCTCAATTTTATAATAAAGACGTATTTTTTCGCCTTCCTTTAAGTCGGTTTTTTTATTCAAAATAAAACTCTTGTTAAGTATTTTCAAAACAAGGTAATTGCCGCAGTTTTTAGTCACCTCAAAAACGAGCGAAAAACCGTCACTTATTATGGTTTTGCTGAATTTTTCGACTTCAAAAGCCACCTCAATATCCTCTTTGGTGTGCAAGAGCCGACTTAAATATTCATCATCGAGCTTAACCTCTTTATCTGCAAACGTAAGAACATTATCCTTTAAAGTGGCGCAAAGCTTAAGATATTCAGATGAAATGCCTATTCTTCTTCCCTTTTCATCAAATTCGGGAATTTCTACGTCATCTGCAAGCCCCATAAGCTCTAAAACGAATGAATGCTCGGGATATTCAAAAATAAAGTCCTTCGGTGCAATTTGAAGAATAACTCCGTCACGCATAACGGCTATCCTGTCTGCTAAATACAGAGCTTCCCTTGTGTTGTGGGTAACGTAAATGAAGGTCGATTTTGGGAGCATCTGCTTCATTTGTTTTATCGCTCTGCAATAATCCCACCTCGATTTTTCGTCAACGTTGCTTATCGGCTCGTCAAGTAAAACAAGATCGCTGCGTCGCAATAATGCTTTGGCAAGCGCAACCCTTTGTTGCTCTCCACCGCTCAAATGCTTGGGCTTGACGTCTGCAGTATGCTCCAATCCGAAAAGTCTGAGCGTTTCCATAATCTTGTCATAGATAACTTTTTCGTCTTCGCCCGCAATCTTTAAGGGAGTTGCAAGATTGTCGAAAACGGTCATGTGAGGATAAAGGACGTATTCCTGAAATGCCATAGAAACGCTTCTTTTTGACATTGGGATATTTTCAGCCAATACTCCGTCAAAATAAAGCTCGCCCGACGAAAGCTCCTCAGTTCCCGCCACAACCTTTAATAAGGTCGATTTGCCCGCACCCGATGCACCCACGATAACTAAAAATTCACCGCTATTGACACAAAGCGAGCAATTTTTGAGCGCATATTCGCCGTCTTTATATACTTTTGTAAGATATTTTGCATCAATCTTCGTCATCGTTCACTCTTTCAAAATCATTTTCTGTTTCTTTTGTATCAATAATTTCTTCAACGTCAGAGGCAATTTCTAAAGTTTCCTTTTGTTCATACACTCCGTATGAAAGCCCTCTGCCGTAATAATTTGGATAATCCTTTTTATTGATAATTCTGTCAAAGGTGTGCTGACACACCAAAAACGGAGGAATTATCAAAAAGCCAATAAGCAATCCAAGAAGTAGCAAATAAACTATAAGAGGTACGATTGCAAGGTCGGAAATAACCAAAAATGCCATTGGTAAAAGGCACAACAAAACAACACCCGTTGCCAAAAAAATATCCGACAAATACAGCTTGAATGCTCCCACGAAAAGCTGCTTTAACGTAACGTTATACATCGATGCCATACAAACCGCATACACCGTATAGCCAATAGCCAAAAGCAACACAAAAAAACACACGAATATGCCGAAAATTACCGAATACGAATCGTCAAAAACACGGTAATAAAATCCGAGCCAATTAGTCGCGTATCTTATCAGGGCATACGCAGTTCCCCATAAAAATCCGATAAACGCAAGCTGTTTTCCGCTTGATTTAATTCCCTTTATAAAATCTGTTTTAAAAATTAACGGGTCGCTCCACGCAAGCTTTTTCAATACGTTAAGTCCACCCGCAAGGCCCCAAAACGCAAGTGACCACAACGGGATTGCCGTAACGTAAACCGTAACCCAATGCTCCACAAAATGAGTTATTCCCTCATTTGCCTGCAGTCCGAAAACAAAATCCGTGTAGTTCATTGTAAGCACGCACCACACAATGAGCGGAACAAAAAACAAAGATGTGAAAAAATGGTTTTTGTATATTTTGAAAAACTTATTTTTAAGCATATACGAAAACAGCTTTTTTCTATTTTGGGGTAGCTTATCGTATGAAAAGTCATTTTCAGACGGAGCACTTATAACAAGTCGCTCCACAATGCCCTTTTTTCTCATTTTTACCTCTTAAATATTTCAAATATATCATAAATTATCTGCAAATCAACGTCAAGATTGGCATTAATAAGCAAATAATAGCCTTCATCTATTAAAACTCCAATCGGCTTATCGTCGATATAAAGTAAATCACCTTCAAAGCCGCTTTCTTGCAAGGGCAAAAACATATCCATTTCATAATATTTTTTTGCCATTTCCTCATTCATAATAAAAATATCACAATTATAATATGCGCTCGTTGAAATCGCAACATCAAAATACGTATCTTCGGGGTGACGTCTTGACAAAATTACTTTGTCAATTCCGTGCTGCGCCCCATAGTCATTAATGAGCCTCAACGTACCGTCTGAAAAGCAATCCTCACTTTCGGTTGTGACGTACCAGATAAGTATTTCTTTTTTATCGTTATTCTCTATTGTAACGTAAAAAACCACTGTGACAAGCGCCACTATCAAAAAAACTATCGCAATAATTTTAGGGCTCAATACCCTTTTTATTCTTGACGAAGTTATATTATTATCTATCTTCATATTTCTCCAAAATACAGCGAAAAATCACTCAATGATCTTCCACTGATAAACATAGTTGCCAACGTGCAGAAGGTGATATTTCTTCCCTTTCAAAAAACACGTTCTGTTTTGTTTGTGAATTAAAAAATTCGTTTTTTTGTTCGATGCGACGAAAACGCAGGTGTCAAAATCATCTTCATCGCTTAAGGATGACAGCATTTCTTCAAATATACCGACGTAATCCTCACGTTTTCCGCTTTCCATATCATCTAAAAACAATCTGCGTTTTTTTAACAGACCGTATTTTATTTTCCAAAATACTATAGAAAACAAAGCAAAGAAAAGCAGTAAAATAAAAAATATTGCCGCAAGTAAAATATTGTTTTTTATACAAATACAAGCAAGCGCAATAGCAACAACAAAGCAAAGCACATAAATAACGTAATTAACAATCAATTTGTTTTGCCTTGCGCGTATTTCATCAAGCTCACAAAAATCATAAATCTTATTCATAATCTGCCATCTTTTCTATGCTGAGTACACCGTTATCCATATTAAGCTTTGCAATGCGCGCCGTGCGACATTCCTCACTCAAATCGTCACTCTTGTCCCTGCCGTGATAAACGATATACCACTGCCCGTCAACCTTAATGGTACTGTTGTGCCCCGTACCAAGCTCAATTTCATCCGAGCAAAGCAAGGGACTATATGTATTATCGTCGGGATATTTCAAAAACTCTACCTTTTCAAGCTCGGGTGTATCTGCCTTTGCTCTGCTATATCCAACGTAATAGGTGTTGTTTTGATAGCAGTTGCCCGAAAACAACAAATAATACCAGCCGTCCTCATATAAGAAATTTGCGCCCTCAATAGTGTGCCAATGCTCGCCCATCTTAAATCTGTTTCTGCAGAAAATCTCCTCGTCAAGAGTGGGAATTACAGCATTTTGGGGATTTCCCTCAAGTTCCGTTTCGCTGAGCATTTTATCCAATACTATCTTCGTGCCAATACGCTCCAAGGTATGATCGTTTACAGAATAGAACAAATAACTTCCCTTTTCCGTAAAAGCTATATCTGCGTCAATGGAAAATGGTGCTACAAGATCGTTTTGATAAACGAACGGCCCTTCGGGAGAATCCGCAACTGCAACCTTCAAGCATTGCGTATGCACGTCATCGCTCGTCTTTTTCATCGAGGAATAATACATATAAAATCTTCCGTTTATTTTTGCAACGCAGGGCGCCCAATACTGACAAGAGTCCTCTTGTGCGCAAACAATGCCCAAATGTTTAAAATCGGATAATTTATCCGAAGCATAACAATGCACACCGTCATCGCCCGTGCAATACAAATAATACTTTTCCGCCTCGCAAAAAATATATGGGTCTGCTTGATATTTTCTTATATTAGAGTCATTGGATTTTATTAGTTTCATATTTTTATATCCTCAAATATTATCATTTTAAATAAATCCAAGACGATCTGCCCTAAGACAAATCGTCTTGGATAAAGTAATCAGTTATTAGTTAATACCTAATGACTGAAGCTTTGTAACTACCTCTGATTCACCTGAAATTACGTTGTAATTCTTTACGCGAATACCCATATTAAATACAAGGCATCCACCAACAACGTTCTCACCGGTAAGACCTCTGAGATTTGTTGCAGTTTCAAAAAGCTGATCGTTTACAAAGAAGTAATACGTATCGCCAACGCGTGCTATTGCAAGCTTTGTATAATTGCCGTTAGTATAGGAAATATCAACGTTTTTAACCTTTTCAGTTGCAGCCCAGTCATAGTCACTGTTGTCCTGCTTTCTTTGAGTATAACCAACCGCCTTATTATTAAAGCCGCCGTTATACGCAGAGTCGATATAGAAGAACGTGCTACCCGATTTGGATTTCAATACCAAACCGAATTTAGGATATTGCTCTAATCCACCGTGCCACATTCTATATGGCTCATCCTCTGTGATGGTCAATTCTGCCTCAAAGTAGAAGTTATAACCCTCAGCACCCTTGAAGTATGCAAACTGATCACCGGGAGCAGTATTTTCAATGTAAGCATCCTCAGTACCATCGTCTGTAGAAAGATCACCGTAGCCCCAAGTTGTGTTAAAGTCGCCAACTGTTCCTACTTCCTTACCTTCAGCATACTTGATGTACTCAACAGGATCGGGATTTTCAAAGTCATATGCCTTGAATTCTGTTACGGGAGCAGGATTTTTAACTTCTCTACCCATAATCATAATCTCGCCAATAGCGACCTGAGGCATATCCGTATAGAGATTGATAGTAAGCTCAATTTCCATAACGGGCATTTCATCAAATTCAAGAATTATAGAGCCGCCCGCGTACATCGTTGAGTTAGAGTCGGAGTTCCAAGCATAGTTGAACTTAACGTTCTTTGCCTCTGCCCAAGCAAAACCGTCTGCGGTCTTATATTTCAGCTTCACGCTATTGATAACGGGAACTGAAAGATAATAATCCAAGCTATTATAAAGCAACAATGAGCGAACGTTTACCCAATCATCGAACTTAAAGTTGATGGTTGTCTTTGTGCTTTCTGAAACAATCTGTGTTTTGTATTCATCTACCAAATCGGACTTGTGTGACTTGTACAAACCGTCAGTCAAGAGCTTAACGTCACTGTCGGATGCTGTGTGAGAAGCAGTAATCGTTGCTTGAGGAGCAAGGTTCTTATATCCCGAAACCGCTGAGGGCAATGGCTGATACGAATATGTAGGTCCGTTTGTGTGCATCAAGGTCTGACCCTTATCGTTCTTAACGAACTTGATTTCGTCAACCGCAAGTGCTCTACCGTTCTGGATAGTTGATCTGTCAAGGAAGGTGTGATAAGCAATTATAAGCTGCTCACCGCATCTTATAAAGCAATGGTGACCTGCGCTTTGAAGATTTTCCCAGTCACTTTCAGTATAGATGATAGTTCCTCCATCCTCTGGAGCTACCTTTGTATAATCTCCAAGAGGAGATGTTGCAAGCGCCTGTCTAACCTGATAGTTAGGGCTTGTATAAGGATAAACGGAATATGTCATATAATAAGTTCCGTCGTGATAGTAAACGAAAGGTCCTTCGTTTACAGTTGCCTGTTCATTCTGACCCTCGTCAATATTACCGAACTGAATCTGACCACCGGACATCTCTTCGCTGAAATCTCCCACCGTCGTATTGAAGATGGATGTGATTTGTGTAAGAGTTGAATAGTCGGGTGTGAACCAGTCCTTCATCTTAACACCGAAAATTTCCTGATATCCTCTTGTGTGCCATCTCTGCCAAGCTGAGAAGTACAAGTATTTATCACCTGTTACAGGGTCGATAAATGCGTGAGCATCGATTACGTCATTTTCAATTCCCTCACGTCCGGGAAGGATCTTTGAGAAATCGTAAACGGGCTCGCCCTTGGAAAGATCTTTTCCGTCAAGGTTTTTAGCACCGTCAATGCTTTCAAAAGGTCCATAGGGTGTTTGTGAAACCGCAACGCTTATGCAATGGCGCTGACCCGCGTGGATGTTTTGCGCATTGTAGAAAAGATAATAAACACCATCATCATACAAAACCTCGGGTGCCCAATAGTTATTGTATGCCCAAGCTTCAGAATAGTCGGGTTCAAAAGCAACACCAACATATTCCCAGTTTGTCATATCCTTGGATCTCCAGCATTGGAATCCGTGACATTGAATAAGGTCACTTGTTCCATAAGCATAGAAATATCCTTTTCCCTCGCCTTCCTCAACGTAAATAACCGTTGGGTCAGCGATTTCGAAATTCAATTCATTCAAATAATAGAGATTTTTGTTATACGAATAGTCGTCATAAGTGTCGTCATCATAGGTTTCATAGCTGAAATCACCCTTAGCGGCTGATCCGCCATTATTGTCACCCGGCTGATTAATTCCGCAGCCAACCGACACAGACACTACGCCAAACGTCATTAACACTACCATTAATAACGAAATAATTCTTTTAAGCATAATTTTCTCCTTAAATTAATCTTTCATACCACTTGTGGCAACGCCCTCAACAAAACGTTTTTGCGCAATTATGTACAAAACGACTGTCGGGATAATACTGATAACCGTTGCAGCCATCATAGCAGGAACGTTTCTGCCCGCAAAATAGCTTTTCAACTGGTTCATCGTGATTTGGAGAGTGTACATTTCGGGGTCTTGAAGATAGATAAGAGGACCAAGATAGTCGTTATATCCGCCGATAAATCCCAAAAGCGCCTGTGCAAGAAGCGCGGGAACTGAAAGAGGAACCATTATTTTAAAGAAAATACCAAAATAATTCATTCCGTCAATCGCTGCCGCCTCCAAAAGCGAGGAAGGAATTCCCGAATAGAACTGTCTCATAAAGAAAACACAGGTTGCAGCTCCGAACATACCCGGAATCATAAGAGGAAACGGTGTATTAACCCATCCGATATAATTATAGATAATGTACGTGGGAGTCAACAAAATAGTACCCGGAATCATCATCGTAGCAAGCAAGAGCAAGAACATCTTATCTCTAAACTTGAAGCGAAGCTTTGCAAAAGCATAAGCGCTTATTGCAGATGAGAACAATCCCAATAATGTTGGTGGAATAACGATCCACAAGGTATTAATAAATCCCGAAATAATCAACGGAACTCCCTCATAAGCAGTACCCATATCATATTCAAGAACCTTTTTATATCCCTGAAGGGTAAATTCCTCTGGCAACCAATGGAAATCCAAGCTGTTTGCCTCAATTATTCCCTTAAAGGACGTAAGAAGTACGAGTGAGAACGGTAACAAAACCCACAAAGCAAAGAGCACAAGCGCTGCATAAATTAACACTTTGGAAATAATGTCCCTCGTAGTGAGCTTCTTTTTTCTTGCATTAATCATAACTCACCCACCTCTTTGATACAACGAAGTTAATCGCTGTAATAATCAAAATAAATACAGACAACACAAGCGCTGCGGCTGCCGCCTCGCCCATTTGGTTGTTATAAACGAACGCCCTTCGATAAATATAAAATACAATCGTCAGACCGTCGTTATTAGGACCTGCTCCCTGTCCACCGCCAATCATCTGAGGACGTGTGAACTCCTGCAAAGCACCTATAAGTCCCGTCGTCAAAAGATAGAATGACGTGGGAGATACGCTCGGAAGCGTAATATTGAAAAAGCATCTGAATGAGCCTGCACCATCGACCTTAGCCGCTTCATAAAGAGAACGGTTAACGTTCGTAAGCGCGGCGCCGTAAAGAACTATTCCATAAGCCGTGCCGCCCCATATACCTATGATTATCAAGCATAGAGTATAAGTTGACGAGTCGGTGAGCCAAGGAATTGCTGTTTCTCTGGTCAAACCAAGCCAAGAGTTGATAATACCGTGGTTTTGGTTAAATATCAATTCCCACATGAGTGAAACCGCAACCGCGCAACAAACGTACGGTACGAAATATACAGCTCTGAAAAAGCTTCTTCCTTTAATATCTTTGGTAAGTAAAAAGGCAACTATGAGAGAAACTACGATACAAATCGGCAAGGAAATTGCCATTTTGAGCGTATTAAGAATTGATTGCCAGAACATATAGTCTGAAAGAACCTCTTTAAAGTTCTCAAATCCAATAAATTCAGCGCCCGCAAGATTTCCCTTTCCGGGAACGTACATAAATGCCATAACAAGCGCCAAAATTAACGGAATCATTCCAAAAATCAAGAATCCCAAAACGGGGATACTTGCCATTATGGTTCCGCTTGCCGATTCGCCAAGTCCTCTTCTATGCCTCTTTTTATATATTTTTTCAAGAGTCATAATTTCGTTTTTTTAATAAATAATTATCTCTTCTTTGTATATTCAAGCAATTTGCCGAATGTATCGTTAAATTGCTTAGAGTTGAAGAACTCTGTCATACTCTTAACACCGTTTCTAACGTCACCGTTAAGAACGCCTGCCCAGTCGTCGATCCAAGCATTATCTGTGAGGTACCACCAGTCACCTGCGCCCTGAATTTCTGCTGCCTTGATGAATATCTTGGAGTTGCGAGGCATCTGATCTGACTGAAGGAATACTTCACTGTTAGCAAGATCCTTCTGAAGAGGAATTGCAAAGCCCTTTTGTGCCTGAGCTGTCTGTCCTTCTTCACTTGCTACGAATTCGATGAACTTCCAAGCCGCATTCTTTACCTTGGAGTTATTGCTGATGCAAAGACCAACGGAACCGCTGTGACCTGCTTCAATACCGTGAACTGTTACGTTTCTTTCAGCTCCAAAGCCGTCAACGTCGTAATCTCTGTACATAGGAAGGGGGCAAACGTCCCAAGTAAATTTGATACCTGCGTCAGGATCACGGAAGTATGTAACGTTCCATCTACCGTCAACAAGCATACCGATTTCACCCTGAGCAAACGCCTGTGTCTTACCTGCGTCTGAGCCGATGGATGAAGGTGTAGGTGTAACGCCGTAACCCATAAGGTTAACGCCGCCTACTGTGTCAACAACTGTGCTTGTCTTAGCTGCAAGACGAACGAACTCTGTAAATGCTTCTCTCTGAGAAGGAAGTCTATTGAGCTTGCCTTCAGTTTCAAGTGCAAGAACCTCGGATGTGATTTCCTTGCTGTAGTCAGCGCCTGCAGCGCTTGTAGATTTCAAGCCAATCTTATCAGCATAAGAAATGATTTCGCCTGCTTTGTATGTATTACCGTTAACTGTTACAGAACCTGCATCGTCAGCAACGATAAAGTTGGGGGTATTATCAGCCAATGTGAAGTCATACCAGCCACCATTGTATCCGGAGTCGCTTGTTGGGATGTACTGAATGCAGTCGCCGCCAACTGTCCAACCGTAGTTGAACCACCACTCTGTGAAATAACCGTAAGCGTTCTGGTTAGACATACTGTTCTGAAGAATTGTTGCAACTTCAACTGTTTCATCCCAGCTCATAGGAATTTGGTTGTTGAAGTATTTCTGACCGTTAACTACGAAATAGCCATATTCCTTAACTGTAACGTTCGAAAGACCCATATCTGCCTTTGTATTGCCTCTATCATCCTTCGCGCCACCGTTGTATGCATCAAGGTCTTCAGCAGCAACGCTGATGATCTTAATACCTGCTCTTTCGAATTCAGTTTCGTTGTAGTAAATAACTGTAGGACCGATATCCTTGGGAACACCATAGTATCTACCGGACTCTGTTCCTGAAAGCATTGTGTTAACGTCATATTTATAACGTGTTACAACGTCGGGCCACATCTTTGAAAGGTCATAAACGGGGCTATTTGCTACGAGATCGGTAATATCGTAAAGCAAGCCCTGCTCTGCATAGGATTTATATCCTGCGTCACCAACGTAGAAAACGTCGAGCTTTTCGCCTGACAAGGACTGCTGAACTGCAGTTTCATATCCGTCAGAGGGTTTTTGAACGAGCTTAACCTTGATCTGACCTTCGTGTTTCTTGTTGAAACGGTCTACAAGATCCTGGAAAACCTCAAGCTCGTATTCGTCACCGTTGATCCAAAATTCAACGTTTGCAACTGTATCAGTGGGACGAATATTACCTTTGTCATCAAGCTCAACGTCATTCTTGTCAGGAGTCTTTTTACAAGCTGCAAAAACTGTTAAGCTCATAATCAAAGCTAAAACTAATGCAAGTAATCTTATTAATTTTTTCATAATAATTTCTTTCCTTAATATATAATTTATATTGCGCTTCCCTCACGCGCCAAAGCGCGTGAGGGAAACAAAATACCGTTTGTTTGCTCAATCAATTGAGCTTATCTTATTTGAGAAAAAATCCCTTTTCGTTTGCGTAAATAGGAGTATCAGGACCACAACCGCTTACCCAAGTAAAGCCTGTTTCAAATACACCGCCTACACAAACCTGAACATCTCCGTCATAATCCATTCCGCCGTATTCGGTTGTGAATGCAAGGAATGTTTCAAAGGTTGTTGTATATGTTCCGTCGCCGTTATCAACAGTTATTGCCTTGGATGCGCAATACTGATCCCAGTTACCGTTGTTAAGCATAGATGCTGCCATCTGTGTGTTGTAGTTTCCACCCATACGGTATTCAACATCAAGCAAGCCCCACCAGTCATTAACAGTACCCTGAATTGCTTCAGTTGCGGGTCTTGTGTGAGTGATCGTATTAAGAACGATGATACCTGTAGAGAGCTTTCTACCTGTAATAACCATCTTTGCACCGTTTACGTTGTCAAATGTGATACTTGTAAGACCTGCATAGAATGCTTCGTCTGCCTTACCGTCAAGAACGATTCCTTCGCCTGCTGCCATCTTTTCAGCAACGTCAAGCTGTGCACCGTACCAATCCTTACCTGTTACTATCCATTCGATACCGTTTTCAGTTACGTAAGGTACGTTGCCGTCCCACATAAGTGCCTGCCAACCCTTGAATCCGTTACCGTTTACACCAACCTGGAAGGTTGCCTGCTTAGCTGTTGAGAAATCGTGCTCATAGAACAATTCAACAACGGTCTTATATGTAAATCCGCTATCTCCACCGTCTGTACGAACAAGCGCGTAATCGCTAACAGGTCCGCAGCCTGCGATGAAGTCATCTATAAGTGAGAAGCCTGCACGGTCACCGAGAAGCTTGATTTCAAGGTTATCATTATTCCACCATTCAGGAACAGAAGCACTGAGTGCGTTCTGGTATATTGTGATACCAAGGTAAACACCGTCTTCTGCTACGTAACCTACAAAGTCGAACTTCGCGTTGTCGTTACCCATACCATTGAATGCGTTCTTGCCTTCATATTCACTGAGATTACCGTCAATACTTGCTCTTTCACAATCGTGAACGATACCGTTCTTTGTAATATGGATACATTCGGGAACACCCATTGTGCCGATACCAACATGTTCAATGTTAGGACGGCTGGGAGTACTGTGATTTGTTCTCCACCAGTCACTTCTATCCCACTGGTTATTAATCATGTATTCGTAACGAGCAAGCTCGCCGGGTGCCTTGAATGCATAGTTAAGAGTTACTGATTCAGGATTGAATCCGTTAATATGACCCTTATTTACATAAACCTCAACAGTGCTCAAATACTTGCCGTTTGCCTGCTGAGCATAGTTATAAAGGGACTTGGATGCGCCAACAGATGCGCCCTTTGAATTTACATAACTCTGAACACCGTTGTTAAGATAGAATTCAAAGTTGTGATTCTGCCACCATTCAGCGCCGTCAGTTACAACAGTATCAGTGAGAGCTTCTGCAAAGAGATATACACCGTTATCGTCTATCTTTGCCCAAACTGTTACGCTTCTGCCCCCCTCAACCTTAAAGGAAATAGGTGTGCCGTAGCCATTGCCCTTAACACCGTCAATAGCTTCTGTGAGGTTATAATCAAGCTCAACCTTGATTGCAACCGCAGTATCGGTCGCCTTTACTGTGTAGGAGTAAACACCCTCTACTGCTTCAAGTGTTTCACCGTTAACGGAAACTACTGCCTTTGCGGCTGCTCCGGGAGTAACTGTAAATCTTACTGTTTCGCCAACTGTAGCAGTTGCTGTTTCGCAATTTACAGTAGCGGAAAGGAAACCTTCGCCTGTAAGGTCAACAACGTTACTTGTAACACCGATACCTGCAAGAGCAACCTCGATTGCTACGTCACCGTTGGGCATTCTGAATGTAACCTTGCCGTCAACTACTTCTTTGGCTTCGCCGTTAACCTTAACGTATTCAAGTGTCTGACCTGCTGCCACGTTGATTGTAGCAACAACTGTGTCACCGGGTCTTGCTACGTTCTGTACGTCAACAGAAACACCTGCATTTTCACCGGAAACGGAGATCTTTCTTTCAAATCTCAAGCCGTGTGCGGATACTGTAAGTCTGGGATATCCACCGACATTCATTACGTTGAACCATCCCTCATCAAATACCCAACCCCAAACGTGAACAGCTATTTCTTCGCTGCTTGCATCGTATCCGGGGAATGAGCTGTAAGGAGCATAGAACTCAAATGTTGTGTGGTAAATATTACCTTCATTACCGTTTGCCTTTATAGCTGCAAGAGGAATACCTGCGGTACTCTTAACAGAGTTAAATCCTACACCGTCAACGTAAATATACTGTTGCGCATCAAAATTGTCACCAAAACGGAATTCAATGTTTGCGTTTTCCCACCAGTTACCGCTTACGCGAGTATTTTCAAATGAATATGTGTCAACAAGGAAGTAAACACCGTCAGTGCCCTTAACAGCCGCAACTGTGAAGTATCTGCCGTCGCCCTTGTCACCGAATTTTTGTGTATTTGCAAGAACTTCTTCTGTCCAGATGTCATCGTTTGCTTCACCGTCGATGATAGCATCCTGACATGTAAGACCGAGTTTTCTTTCAATTGCAGTAACGTCTGTAGATGTTACTACGTTAGAAATTGTTGTTTCAAGATTGTAGCACAAGTAACCAACGGAAACTTCACCTGTGAAAGGAGCTGTGCAGTAAACAACGTCATTTACAAGGAAGTAAACTGTATCGCCAAGCTTAGCAATAGCGAGCTTAACGCTACCGAAGTTACATCCTGTTGCGCCGCCCCAGATTACAGAGTTCCAATCCCAAGAGGTCTGAGCAATACCGTTAACACCGCGGTAAGCCATACCTGCGCTTGTATTTGCCTGATTGAATCCAACTGCATCAATGAAGCCCCAACGGGATTCCTTATCGTTTCTTACAAGCAAACCGAACTTAGGATAGCCGTCACCGTTACGAAGAGCTGTAATGCTGAGCATAGCTTCAACGTAAACGTTTTCACCGTATATATCCTTGAACCAAAGCTGTGTATCTATATTACCGTAGCTATATGCGGAGCCGTCTTCACGGAATTCCCACGCACCTGTATGAGCAAAGCCGTCAACATCACCCATTACAGTGCCGTCAGGTCTTTCATAACCCATAGCTGCGAGCATATTCTTTGCCCAAATGGGATAACCGATGTCAATATTCAAGTGCAAGCCGTCATCAAATACGTCAAGTCTTGCTGCGCCATTTGCATCAAAGGATGTTGTTTGGTCGATATAAACGAGCCAATCCTTGTCAGCTGCGTATTCAACTACGCCCGCGTTGATTACCTTATAATCAGCATATTTGCCTGCAAACATTGTATTGGGAATAAGTGAATTCCAATAAAGTGTTACACTTGGGAACAATTCGTGATATTTTTCAAACATCACCTTAAGATTTGCAAGAACGTCAGCAGGATTTGCACCCGCATCGTCTATATCATTAACGCCAATGTGGAATGCGATCTTTGAAGGATTGTAAAGCAATGCCATATCGTTTGCCTTTGTTATCCATTCGCCAACCTTTGTTCCGCCAATACCTACGTTTACGTATGTTGCATCTGTGTAGGAAAGAGCGTTGGACAATCCTCTATTGTTCCAGAATTCCATATAGCTGTCGCCTGCGAACAAAATATCAACATTCTGCTTTTCGGGAGGCGCAACCTTCTTATCTGCCCAACCGTCTGCCTCTGCGTCTGCAGATACAACATAGTCAGTAACCTTCATATTAAGACCAAAGCTCTTAATACCGAAGTGGAGATTTTCGTTATATGCGCCGTAATAGATTGACTTAATCAAGCTACCGTTTGCGTACATATGTACCCAACCGTCCTGGTAAACCATTTCCATAGTGATGGACTTGGTTGCAAGATCGAATACGCCGTCCTTAGCTGTTACCCAAGCGCCGAAGTCAGCACCGCCTGCAACGTTGTAGCCAACTGCAGTACCAACCATACCATCAAGAGTATTTCCGCTATCTGCGGGCATTACTGCGTCAACGTAGAAGAATACACCCTTCTTTGTTGCGCCATCAAACAACATAAGACCGAATTTAGGCCAATGATCGTTGGGGTTAGAAACACCTGTAAGTGTAAGAGTTGCTTTCACGTACATTTCATTAGCGCTCACGCGATAGAATACAAGGTTGTTGTCATTATCGTCGTGACCTGTAAGCAATGCTTCTCTGTTAGGATAGTTTTCAGCATCGTCTGCGTAGTAGTCCTTGGAAAGATCCCAATACTTACCTGCAGAAATTGTACCGTAAGAACCAAGCTGTGCAGACAACATATTGTACTTGTTATCGCGTACTGTATTGTCATCTGTCAAAACAGCAAAAGTATTATGAGCATCTTCAACAACGCCCTGAAGGGACGCGCTGGATGCAGGAAGTGAACCGTATGCGCTGTAAACTACAGGACAAACCGTGATAGCGCCCTTAGCCGCTTCTGCAGTTGTTCCGAGTACTGCGTAAGGAACGAAAATTTCTACGTGGTAGCCGTTAAGCTTTTCGCCGTTCTCTGACCAAGTAGCAAAATCCGTTGTAACACCCTCAAAAGTAGTCGCCTGCAAAACGCCCTCTGCGTCTGTTGCGGACA
Organism: Clostridia bacterium; assembly: GCA_017628875.1. GTDB lineage: Bacteria > Bacillota > Clostridia > Oscillospirales > CAG-272 > RGIG4608. Next base: position 1,063 of record JAGBYG010000249.1, on the reverse strand, counting down.
TAGAAGCAACGCCCTTTGCGTTAACTGCTACCTTGATTGTTTTGCCGTCCTTAAGAAGACCGCCGATGATAGGAAGCTCCTGGCTGAAGAGGATGGCAACACCATCTCTTTCAACAAGAGAAACGTCCTCAACGAACGCCTCAAATGTCAAGCCCTGCTCACCAAAGGTCATAAGCACATGACCATTTGCAGATGCACCGCCTGCGCTTTGAGCCACAATCTTAATAGCTCCCTCGGGAACTGCCTCGATAAGATCAGCAGACAAGCCAAACATTGCACCAATTACAACGTCTGCCTCAGGCATTACGAATGAATCGCCGCTAATAGCTTCACCATTCACGGTGATAGCAACGAGCTGATAGTTCTTATCAGCTTCTGCAGTTACCGTAACGGTATCGCCTGCTTTAGCGGTGGTTAACTCACACTGAACGCTTCCGTGTTCAATGTTTTCATCGATTGTGATTTTGTAGAGCTTAGGTTGTTCGGGTTGAGGATTATCAGGTTTACAACCTGTCATCAACGCAAGACATAAGCAACAAACGATGATTAGAATGAGAATGCTGTTTCTTTGTTTCATAGTTCTTCTCCTTTTTTTATTTTTATATTTTTACAAAAAAACATTCTTTTTGTTTCTCACAAAGATAGACTGTTGATTATGAAATAATCAACACAGGGGGTATCCCCTGTCGCTTTTTTAATTCATATTTTTTGCCAAATTAAACGAGCACATTGAATGTTATACATATTATATGCTTGTTTTTTGTGTAATTTTCACAAATTTTTAAAATATGTGCAAATTTATTTGGCAATTTTCATCATTAACACCTATATTAAAGCACTTTTTTGTCTTAATGTCAAGTGTTTTTTTATTATATATAGTAGAATTTCAATTTTTCAGCACTTTGCACAAACGCAAACGGGGCGAATTCGCATTTCTCCCTACCTCGCGGTTTGAATTTGCGAGTTAAATTGGGATTTATCTGTGCCTTCCCATTGAGGGGAAGGGGGACCGCTTTAGCGGTGGATGAGGGGCTCGAAATCTGCACTTATAATCGTTTTTCTT
>JAGBYG010000248.1 GCA_017628875.1 Clostridia bacterium | reverse complement strand
TTCTGCGATGAATTTCTTTCTCGCGGCGAGGTCGTCGCCAAGGAGGGTTTCAAACATCACTTCTGTGAGATATGGGTCAGCGGGGTCCACGGAGATGAGTCTACGCGTTTCGGGGTTCATTGTGGTTTCCCACATCATTTCGGGCTCGTTTTCACCAAGACCCTTTGAACGCTGAATCGTATATTTTGTATTTCCGAGCTTTTTAAGAATATCTGCTTTTTCGAATTCATCGAATGCGAAATAGGTCTTGTCCTTTGTTGTAATTTCAAACAAGGGAGTTTCCGCAATAAACACCTTATGCTCTTTAAGGAGAGTAGGGAGCAGACGATAGAAAAGAGTGAGGAGAAGCGTTCTGATCTGGAAGCCGTCCTCGTCCGCATCGGTACAAAGAATAATCTTTGACCACTTGAGGTCATTAATGTCAAACGGGTCGATATTTCCTTTAACCTTGCCCTTGAATTCAACACCGCATCCGATTACACGGAGAAGGTCGGTGATGATCTCACACTTGAAAATCTTTTCATAAGAGGATTTCAAGCAGTTAAGAGTTTTACCTCTAACGGGAATAATTGCCTGAAATTCCGCGTTTCTACCGAGCTTACAAGAGGTAAGAGCAGAGTCACCCTCAACGATGTAAAGCTCACGAATTGCGGGGTCTTTAGAGCGACAGTTGACGAACTTTTCAACCTTGTTAGAAAAGTCCATTTTGCTCTTTAAACTCTCTTTGAGCTGAATTCTTGTTTTTTCAGCAGTTTCACGGGAACGTCTATTAAGAAGCACCTGATTTGCAAAAATTTCTGCCTCAACAGGATGCTCCATAAAGTAGATCTCAAGATTTTTCTTCAAAAATTCCGTCATCGCTTCATAAATGAAGGTGTTTGTGATGGATTTCTTTGTCTGGTTTTCGTAAGAGGTCATCGTTGAGAAGCTGTTAATTACAAGGCACAAGCAATCTGCAACGTCTGTGAACTGAATTTTTGCTTCGGTCTTATTATATTTGTTTGCGTTTTTGATGTATTTATCAAGTGCGTAAACGAAAGCGACCTTAACTGCCTTATCGGGCGAGCCACCGTGCTCCAAGAAACTGGAGTTGTGGTAGTATTCGAGCTTATTTACCGTATTTGAAACGCAGAAAGAGAAGTCGGCTTTAAGTTTGTACTCATCTTTATCGTTTCTATCGCGTCCCTGTGTTTCAAGATGCCACAAAATCGGCTCTGTAGCAGCGCTTTCGCCACACATTTCCTTGATGTAGTCGGAAATGCCGTGTTCGTATTTAAATGACTTTTTAGAGAACTTTTTGTTGTCTTCTTCAACATTCAACTCAAACTCAATGCCCGAGTTGATTACTGCCTGACGGTGAAGTGTTTCTTCAAAGAAGGAGTGGGGAATATTGATATCCGTGAAAACGTCAAGGTCGGGCTTCCAACGAATAACTGTACCCGTGCGCTTTTCACCCTTTGCAAGCTCGCGTGTTTCAAGCTCGCTCACGGGCTCACCCTTTCTAAAGTGAATGGAGCGCTCATATACTCCGTCATAGGAATAAACGTCCATATACTCAGAGCTGTACTGCGTAGCGCACGCGCCAAGACCGTTAAGACCGAGGGAATACTCGTAAGCGGAGTCCTCGTTGTTGTTATCGTATTTACCACCTGCATAAAGCTCACAGTAAATCAAATCCCAGTTCCATCTGCCTTCTGCCTCGTTATATCCAAGCGGAACACCGCGTCCGTGGTCATCGACTTCAATAGAGTGGTCTTTATATGCAGTTACCTTAATCACATTGCCGTGGCCTTCACGCGCTTCGTCAACGGAGTTTGAAAGTATCTCAAAAAAAGAATGCTCGCAGCCCTCAAGTCCGTCTGAGCCAAAAATTACGCCGGGACGTAATCTAACACGGTCTGCGCCTTTTAATGCCTTGATGCTTTGGTTATCATATTGGGGTGTGGTGTTTTTACTTTTTGCCATTTTTATCTCCAATTCGATATAATCTTACTATTACTTTTAATTATACCAAAAAAAATCACGTTTGAAAAGGGTTTTTTATAAAAAAATCAAGAAAAATCAACTATTTTTCTATTGCAAAATGAAAGAAAAAACGATATAATATAGAATAGGTGATTTTGTTTTTGGAGGTAGATATGAAAACAGTTGAACTCATTAAAAACAGAATAAAAAATTCGCGTTGCGCGGTGCTTGGATTTGGTGTTTCCAATATCCCCCTCGTTGAACTTTTAATTCAATGTGGAAACGAAATAACCGTGCACGATAAAAAGGACATCGAAAAGTTGGGCGAAAAAGCAAAGTTGTTTTCAAAGCAAGGTGTACGCTTTGTTACAGGAGAAAATTATCTTGACAATATTGATGCAGATATTATATTTCGTTCACCCGGTATTCGTCCTGATTATGACGGAATAAAAAAAGCAATCGAAAATGGCGCTGAATTGACAAGTGAAATGGAGCTTTTTTTGGAGCTCACCCCTGCCTATATTGTTGGTGTTACGGGAAGCGACGGAAAGACCACCACCACAACTATTGCATATAAATTACTTGAAAAGGAATTTGAAAAAACTGACAGAAAAATATATGTTGGAGGCAATATCGGAACTCCTTTACTATCCAAGGTGGGTGAGATGACCGAGAGGGATATTTGTGTTCTTGAGCTTTCGAGCTTTCAGCTTTTCACTATGAAAAAGTCGCCCGCTCGTGCACTTATTACAAATTTGAGTCCCAATCACCTTGATTGGCATAAGGGTATGGATGAATACGTTGAGGCGAAGACCAATATTTATCAGCACGGATGCTCACGTTTGACTACCAATGCCAACAACGAGCTTTGCAGAGAGTTGATTGATAATGTGAATTGCGAAATAAATTTGTTTTCGGCATATCTTACGCTTGAGGAAATGAAGGAGATTTGCCCCGATGCGAAATCGTATGTATTTTTATATGATAATCATATTTATTTCAGCAACGGATTTTCTGCAATCGCGCTCATTGACGTAAGCAGTATATTAATTCCGGGAAAGCACAATATTGAAAACTATATGGCGGCAATATCGCTTTTGTGGGGAATGGTTAGTGAGAAAACGGAAAAGTATATTGCAAAAACCTTTGTAGGAGTTGAGCATCGACTTGAATTAGTTCGTGAATTTAACGGAGTTATTTATATCAATAGCTCAATAGATTCAAGTCCCACAAGAACGGCGGCGGCACTTTCGGCTTTGCCTATAAAACCAATTGTTATTTGCGGTGGTTATGATAAGCAGATACCGTTTGAACCCCTTGCAGATGCGCTCAACGAGAGGGCTAAGGCGGTTATTTTGACGGGTGCTACTGCGGAAAAGATATATGAGATTTTAAAGCAGAGTAACTCTCAAATTGAAGTTTATCTTGAAAAAGATTTCAAGGAAGCAGTAATAAAAGCAAAAGACATTGCTAAAAAGAACGATATAGTTTTGTTATCACCCGCGTGTGCTAGCTTTGATGCTTTTGATAACTTTATGCAACGTGGAAACAGATTTAAAGAAATAGTAAACGATTTTAAATAGATTGGAGAAAATTATGGAACTTAAAAAGTTGATTGTTGATCTTTCGGGTCTTATGTCCATTGGCGGATTTGAAAGATTTGAAAGAGAAAAGTTGATTTCTCTTGTTGGAGATGAATTTGATGAAAATTATCTTGATAAGGTTGGAAATCAGATTTTCGTTAAAAAATGCGGCAAGGAAAACGCGCCTAAAATTATGCTTGATGCCCATATGGACGAGATCGGTATGTATGTTACCGAAATTCTTGACGGCGGTTTTCTTCGCGTTATAAATATCGGAGGAATTGACACTCATATTTTGCAGGCGAGCGATGTTATAATCTATGGCAAGGAAGAGAGATTGTTTGGTGTTATTGCATCAACTCCCCCCCATCTTGCAAGTGGCGACGGCAAAAAGCTTCCTCAAATCGACGAGCTTTTGATCGATACCTGTCTTACAAAAGAAGAATTGGAAAGCAAAATAAGAGTTGGTACACCTGTTGGATTTGCTCCTAAATATACTGAAATTCTTAATAATAAGATTATGGGCAAGAGCTTTGATGATAAGGCGTGTGCGGCTTGTGCTATTTATGCAACGGCTACAACTCCTCGCGAGCAGCTTGCAGGCGACGTTTACGTTATGCTCTCTTGCTGTGAAGAGGTTACGGGAATGGTTGCTCCGGGAGCTTATGCGCTTAATCCCGATTATGCTATGAGCATTGACGTAAATCTTGGCAGAGTTCCCGGTACAAAGAAGGAAGATACCGTTGAGCTTTCGAAAGGACCTTCGATTACGATTTCTGCCGTTACTGACAGAAAACTCACAAATATGCTTATTGATGTTGCTAAAGAGAAGGAAATTCCTTATCAGATTTCCGTTTCTCCCACACACACGGGTACAAATGCCGTATCCATTCAACTTGCAAGAGAGGGTATTCCTACGGTTGATGTTGGTCTTCCTCTTGCATCAATGCATACATATAATGAAATCATTTCACTTGATGATACAAAGACACTTTGTGATCTTATTTCAGCATTCATTACTGATGAAAAAATCGCAAAGGAATATGCGCAGGGAGGACTTGTATTATGAAATTACACGGCAGAGAATTATTAGAATACCTTTGTCAGAAATTCGGTCCTACGGGCTTTGAAAATGAGGTTGCAGATGCTATCGTTGAGCAGCTTTATGATGATTGCGACAAAATAGTTAAAGATAGCTTTGGCAACGTTTATGCACTTGTTAAGGGCGAAGGTAATGACAGAGTTATGATATCCTCACATATGGACGAGGTCGGCTTTATGATTACCGATATTGATGGCGATGGCTATATTAAATTTGCAAATCTTGGCGGTATTGACCCCAAGGTGCTTTACGGTAAGCAGGTTATTCTTGGAAACGAGAAAATAAGGATAAACGGTGTTATTGCCGCAAAGGCAATTCACCACAAGCGCAGAGAAGACAGATTTTCTGTTACTCCCATTAAGGAAATGTATATTGACATTGGCGCAAAGGATGCTGATGAAGCAAAGGAATACGTTAATATCGGTGATTTTGGCGTATTCAATTCCGATTTTGTATTCTTCGGCACTGATAATAAATATGCAAAGGGAAAGGCAATCGACGATAGAGCGGGCTGCTGTGCTATGATCGAAACCATCAGAAAAATTAGAGAGAATAATATTACTCTTCCTTTTGATACCTATTTCTGCTTTACTGTAAGAGAAGAAGTGGGACTTTCGGGCGCAAGAGTTGCTGCAGAAAAGGTTAAGCCCTCGCGTGCTATCATTCTTGAAAGCACGGCTATAGGCGATATTGCGGGCGCACCTGCACACAAGAGGGTTGCAGACGTTGGCTCGGGCGGAGTTATCTCCCTTATGGATAGATCAACTATCTATGATACGGATTTTGTAAACTTTACACTTGATACTGCGAAGAATAACGATATTAAGGCGCAGGTTAAGAGATACGTTTCGGGCGGTAACGATGCAGGTCACATTCACAAATCGGGCAAGGGTGTTAAATGCGTTGCCATTTCAATGGGAACAAGATATTTGCATTCACCCGCTTGTGTGGCAAGTATGGAAGATTATGAATCTATAAGAGAGCTTGTTTTTGCAATGCTCAAAAATATGAAAGCGGAGGTTTAAAACTATGTATAATACACTTAAAACTATAACACTTGTTCACGGAGTTTCAGGAAAAGAGCACCGTGTTGCAAATACACTTAAAGATATGATTGCGCCCTATTGCGACGAGTCACATATCGATGCTATGGGCAATTTTATTGCGCTTAAAAAGGGTACATCTGCAAATCCTAAAAAGGTTTTGCTTTGCGGTCATATGGATGAGATTGGCTTTATTGTTAATTTCGTTGAGGATAACGGCTTTATCCGTGTTGCTCCCATCGGTGGCATTAACTGGGTTGCTTGTGCGTTTGGTGAAGTGGTTTCTGAGCACGGTGTTCACGGTGTTCTCGTTCCCAATTCGGGCACTAAGGCAAGTGATTTTGCTCCCGACCTTTTCTACATAGACATCGGTGCAGATAATAAGAAGAGCGCAGAAAGAAAAGTTAAGATTGGTGATACATTCGTTCTTAAATCTAACCTTACAAAGCTCAATGCAAATAGAGTGGTTGGACGTCCTCTTGATGACAGAGCAGGATGCGGTATCGTACTTGAAATTGCAAAGAGAATTGCAAAAGAGCTCGTAGCAGATGATGTTTACTACGTATTTAGCGTTCAAGAAGAGGTTGGTTGCCGTGGTTCAAAGACAGCCGCTTTTGCAATAGGTGCAGACGTTTCTCTTACATTTGACGTAACGGGTACGGGTGATACTGCCGGCTCAAAGCCAATGGCAGTTAAGCTTGGTGGCGGTGCGGCAATCAAAATCAAGGATGCGTCCGTTATTTGCGATAGTGAGATAGTGGACAAACTCTCTCGCATCTCAAAGGAAAAGAATATCAAGAGCCAGCTTGAAATTCTTGTTTACGGCGGAACTGATACATCATCCATTCAGATGACGGGTGCAGGATGCCGTGCAGGAGCGCTTTCAATTCCATCAAGATACATTCATTCAGGAGTTGAAATGATAGATATGAACGACTACAAGGCATGCATTGACCTTGCAGTTGAATTTATTAAGGAATAATAGATATGGAATTTTCAAATAAAGTTTTGGAGCTTGCGGCTGAAGCCGAAGTAGCTCTTAAGGACACCTTTGCAGAAATTGACAGAGTTTCATTTAACAATACTAAAAAGGTGATGAATGCTTTTGCCGAGCATCGCGTTAGCGACGGTATGTTTGGCTCGACGAGTGGATATGGCTACGATGATAAGGGTAGGGACGTGCTTGACGAAATTTGGGCGGACGTTTTCGGTTGTGAAGCTGCGCTTGTAAGACACTCTATAGTTAGTGGAACGCACGCGCTCACAATAGGTCTTTTCGGAATTTTGCGTCCGGGTGATATTATGCTTTCCGTTGCAGGCAAGCCCTATGATACACTTGAGGAAGTCATTGGCATTGTTGGTGAAGCAGGAAATGGTTCACTCAAGGATTTTGGTGTAGAATACAAGCAAATCGAACTTAGAGAAGATGGAACTTTTGATTTTGACGCAGTTGGACACGAATTAAAGGTTAATGCGCAGAAGATAAAAATGGTATTCATTCAACGTTCAAAAGGTTATCTTAATCGCAGAACACTCACCGTTGATGAAATCGGTGAAATGGCACGTTTTGTTAAATCTCTTGCACCCGATACATTTGTTGTTGTTGACAACTGCTATGGTGAATTTGTTGAAGAAAAAGAACCTACAGCTGTTGGTGCAGACCTTTGCATTGGCTCACTTATAAAGAATCCCGGTGGCGGTATGGCAGAAACGGGAGGATATTTTGCAGGAACAAAAAAAGCTGTCGAGCTTGTTTCTTATCGTTTGACATCTCCGGGAACAGGTGCTGAAGTTGGTGCAACTATCGGTCAGAATAAGAATATGTATAAGGGACTTTTCTATGCTCCTCATACAACTGCGCAGGCACTCAAAACGGGTTATCTTGCGGCATATATGTTTGAAAAAATGGGATATAATGCTGCTCCTAAATGGAACGAAAAGCGCTCCGATATAATTCAGTCCGTTATTACAGGCGACCCTGAAATCCTTTGTGCATTCTGCCGTGGTATTCAGGCGGGCTCTCCCGTTGATGCCTTCGTTACACCCGAACCTTGGGATATGCCCGGTTATACCGATAAGGTAATTATGGCGGCGGGTGCATTCACGCAGGGCTCGTCTATCGAGCTTTCTGCCGATGGACCGATAAGACCCCCATATACTGTTTATTTCCAAGGCGGTCTTACCTATGAAAGCGGAAAAATCGGTATTATGAGCGCGGCGCAAACGGTTATGGAGCTTGAAAAATGAGAGAAATATATTTAGATAATAGCGCTACAACTCCACTTTGCGATGAAGCCAAAAGAAGTATGATTGAAGCTATGGAATGCTATGGCAATCCATCATCGCTTCACAGCAAGGGCTTTGATTCTTCAAAAGTAATACTCGACGCAAGAAACAAGGTGCTCGCATCACTTTTTGTTCGCAGTGGAAAACCCGAAAATCTTGTGTTTACTGCGAGCGGAACAGAAGCGGATAATCTTGCTCTTTTGGGTGTTGCTTATGCAAAAGCACGTCGCGCTAATAGAATAATCACTACTGACTCGGAACATTCTGCCATTGAAAACACTCTGAAAACACTTGAAAATGATGGATTTGAGGTTATTCGACTTTCAACCAAAAACGGTGTTATCGATATTGAAGAATTCAAGTCTGTAATGAACAAAAATACATTGCTTGTATCTATTATGCAGGTTAATAACGAAACGGGCGCGGTATATAATATCAAAGAGTTATTCAAAATTGCAAAGCAGATAAATGCTGATGTTGTAACACATACCGATGCAGTACAATCCTATATGAAAATGAAGGTTTCACCTGTTGAGCTTTGTGCTGATCTTATCAGTATAAGCGCGCACAAAATTCACGGGCCAAAGGGAATTGGTGCGCTTTATATTAGTCCCGATGTTATTAAGAAAAAGCAAATTAAACCCATCATTTATGGTGGTGGACAGGAATTTGGTTTCCGTTCGGGAACTGAAAATCTTGTTGGTATTGCAGGATTTGGAGCGGCGGCTGAGAGAGGATTTAAAAACCTTGCAAAAGACGTAGTTTCAATGCGTGAGCTTCGCGCTTATGCTCTTGAAAAGCTTTCATCACTTGATATTAGAGTTAATTTGCCTAAAGGTGAGTGCGCTCCGCACGTTATTAATATAACTTTGCCATCAATAAAGAGTGAAACTATGCTTCATCATCTTTCTGCAAATGGAATTTACGTTTCAAGCGGTTCTGCTTGTGCTTCTAATTCTTCAACGAAAAAGATGAGCAGGGCGCTACGCGGATTTGGACTTTCTGATTTTGATGCAGATTGCTCATTAAGAGTTAGTTTTTCTGCGTTTAATACAAAAGATGAGATTGATGAGCTTGTTAATTCTTTGAAAAATGGTATTGAAAGGCTTGTTAAGATCAAATAATTATTAAAAAAGCACCTTGTGGTGCTTTTTTTGTTGCCTAGAAAACTAAAATAACGGCATATTTGGTATAAAAAGGGAGTTGCGGGCGCGAGGGAGGTGGGAAGGGGCGAGAAAGGAGTGTGTGAATGCGCGTTCGTTTATGCGAACTTTTTGGAGCATTGAAAAAGGATGAAAAATTCGCTATTGCGAACTTTTTAAATATCAAAAAAATCATATAAAACAACAGAAAAATGGCAAAAATGGACTATTTGGGGGAGTATTAGACAAATACAAGGAAAAAATTGATATTTTCAACTTTTAAAAAATGTCTAAAAGGGGTCGATTTTGGACAAAAAAATATGTCTAAAATATGGGCGTTTTAGACGTGTACAGGATAAATTTTTTATGATATAATGATGTCAGAAACAAAAAAAGATTCAAAAAACGATGAGTTTCTTGTTGCAAATGCGTTAATAAACTGTGAACAAATATTGATAAATTATTAAATCTCAAAAGGAGAACAATTATGAAAAGAAATCTCAATTTATTCACAATTATTTGTTGTGTGGTGCTTGTTCTTGCACTTTCGTCTTGTGAGTGGCTTATGCCGGACTCGGAACAGACTACAACAGAACCGACACGCCGACACTCGGGGGTTAATGCAGATTGCGATACTCCCAAGACCTGCTCGAGCTGTGGCGAGACCGAGGGCGAGGCGCTCGGACACAAGCCCGCAAAGGATGACGGAAATTGTGTGACAGAGGTGCTTTGCTTGATTTGTGAAGCTGTGACTACTCCTTCGGTTAACCATACTCCAAATGAGGATGATGGCGATTGCACAACCGAGGTTCTTTGTTCCGTGTGTGATAACGTTGCCATCAAGGCAAAGGAAAAACACGAGGGCGGTGTTGCAACTTGTGTTAGCGGTGAGCTTTGTGATGCGTGCGGCACTGAATACGGAGAGATAAATCCTACAAATCACACCTTTGATGCTGAGCTTGGTGAGTGTACGGGTTGCGGTTTGGAGATTGCCATTGATGCAACCGAAATGACTCCTGAGGAGCTGAATGCCGAAGTAGTTCTCAGACTCAACTTGGGATTTAAGGACATATACATCACACTTGCTCCAACTCCTGCTGCAGAGATGTTTACCGCTATTCGCCGCGCTCTTCTTGACGTAAAGGGCTTGGCAAACGGAAGCATCAATCTTACTCTTGCAGGCGTTACGGTTATTCCCGATCACAGTACAAATCCCGATGATAGCGACACCGCTATATTTGGCAGAATAAGTGCCCACGTTGATTATACTAACGACGGTATTCTCGGTCAAACTGTTACTGCAGAGGAGAACGTTTTGGACCTTGGCTCAATAAGCTTGCCCGACGTTATTTCCATTGGTGAATTTGCGTTCTATCATTGTAATTATTTGAGTTCGGTTAGCGCACCCAAGGTGCAAACGATTGGCGTTGATGCGTTTGCTTATACGGGGCTTACTTCCGTTGAGCTTCCTGAGGCAACAACGATTGGCGCGTTTGGATTCAGCGCTTGCGCGCAACTTACAAGTGTTAAGCTCCCAAAGGTGACCTTAATTGAAAACGGCGCGTTCCTTGGATGTAGTAAATTGGCGACCGCGGTTTTGAATGCAGAGGGTTCGATTACTCTTGGAACAAGTGTTTTTGGTGCTTCTGAAGAGTGTTTCGCAGAGAATATTGATCTTGTTCTTAATCTTGATAAGCAGAATGACGTGACTGACAACACTTGGAACGGATACACCTTTAAGTCTGTTCAGTTTGCTTGTGCGGACGGAACTGCTAATCACAATCTTGGATATATCGATAATGAGGACGGAACGCATACCGTTGCTTGTGATTTGTGTGCTTATGAAGTGAATGAAGAGCACACCCCCGTTGAAGACAGCTATGATTGTGTTTGCGGAGCAAAGCTTCCTATTGTGGATTTGTCATCTCAAATAGTTGGAAATGGTAATAATCCTGAATAATAAACCATATATCAGGCGGCAATGCCCAATAATTAAATAAACAAGAACCTGCGACGGCAGGTCAACACATAAGCGGTAAGCAGAAATGCTTGCCGCTTTTTTTGAAAATGTGGATAAATTGGGGTTTATCGGGGAGAAGTTACAAAGATAAAAATGGTCGCTTTTGAAAAAGCTCCGCAAAACTTTTGTGGCGCTTTGCCCAACAGCCATATAGTTTGAGCAGAGTCCACAGACTCCGCGCAACTCGCGTGACTCACTTCTTCGCGCTCGTCACAAATGTTTTTACCGCACGAGTGCGATAAAAACTGCGCCTTGCTACACTGCACATAGACTCTTTATGTGTACTTATGGCTATGCACTCACAAAGTAAATTTTTGAACATCAAACCTTTGGGTTTGATGTTCGTAGTTCAAACAATAAAATACTCGTTGAAAACTCGTTTTCATAAGAGTGTTTTGTTGGTTGAACCAATAATTTGC
>JAGBYG010000247.1 GCA_017628875.1 Clostridia bacterium | reverse complement strand
TACGCATTTCGTCTTCCATATTCTCGTCGATAACAGCACCAAAAATAACTCTTGCATCGCTGTCAGCTTCGTCGGTGATCATATGGATAGCGGTGTCAACTTCATCAAGTCCAATGTCAGGAGATGCAGTAATACTGATAATAACGCCTGTAGCACCCTTGATAGTTGTTTCAAGAAGAGGGCTGGAGATAGCAGCTTTTGCTGCAAGCTCTGCCTTATCCTTACCTGTTGCACTACCAACGCCCATATGTGCGTAACCTGCATTCTTCATAATTGCAGTAACGTCTGCAAAGTCAAGGTTGATGAATGCGGGAACGGAAATAAGCTCAGAAATGCTCTGAACGCCGCGACGAAGAACGTCATCAGCAGCTTCAAAAGCGTTAGCAAGAGTAATTCTTGTATCAGAAACCTGTTTAAGTCTTTCGTTAGGAATTACAACAAGAGCATCAACGTAGGAAGAAAGAGCAGCAATGCCGTCCTCTGCCTGATTCATTCTCTTAGTACCTTCAAACGCAAAGGGTTTAGTAACGATACCAACTGTAAGAATATCAAGCTCTTTTGCAATGCGAGCAACCACGGGAGCAGCACCTGTACCCGTACCACCGCCCATACCTGCGGTTACGAAGCACATATCAGCGCCTGTAAGAATTGCCTTAATTTCTTCAACTGATTCCTCAGCTGAACGAGTACCGATAACGGGGTTAGCACCTGCGCCAAAGCCCTTTGTTACCTTTTCACCAATAACAAGCTGAACGGAAGCATCACTTCTCTTAAGCGCCTGTCTGTCTGTGTTAATAGCCACGAATTCAACACCGCGAATATTAGTATTGATCATACGGTTAACTGCGTTGTTACCGCCGCCGCCGACACCAATAACTTTAATATTAACGCCTGAGCTCATGCTGTCGTCATGTTCAAAAATCATTTGATTTATCCTCCAAATTTCACAATAGTGTATAAGTGTTCGTCCATACATGTATATAATAATACATTTTTGTGATATTTGCAAGTGTTTTTTTACTTTTTTCTTAAAAAATTATAAATTTTTTATCAATTTTCGCAAAAATCGAACTCTTTGCGTATATTTTCATCATCAATATAGCGCAAAACTACTTTTTTCTTGTCCGTGGTATCAATAATACAATTCTCATTGTGCTTAAATTCGCTTGAATTGACAACCTTGAAGGATGCGTCAATCTTTTCTTCAACGTCTGCCATAGCACCAATAATGAATTTATATTGCTTTCCAACAACAAATGCATTGTTATATTTATGTTCAACATCAACAATGTTCAAATACTGATAAAAGCCATATTGCTTTATATATTTTATTAAATCGTCGGCTCTCCTCGAATCCTCCGCATTATATACGTCACCAATCTCGCCCGATATAGCTTTTTCAAGCTTTATGCATATTCCTGAAAAATCCTCAAAGTTCGGTGCAGCTTCCACTATTTCAAGAATTTCATATTTGTCGTTCACATAGCAAAATCCGCGCTCGTGCCTTACAAGATAGATAGTGTCAAATTGCTTGATAGTTATTCTAACCTTATTAGGAAAATACGAATTAACCTCAACGCTTTCAAGATAGGGCAAGCTACTCAAAATTCGCTTTTCTGCCTTATTCTCGTTGACAAAATAAAGACGATCTCCTGTTTTTATTTTCGAAATGTCAATTATTTCAGAATACGCATATCTGCTATCGCCCTCAACCTCTATTTCCCTGACGGGAAACAAAAGCAAAACAAGTGAAGTAACGAGTCCAAGAGCCAAGAGAAAAGCAACGATAACCAAAGTAATAAAAATAATTTTACTTCCCCGTCTGTGTTCTCTCATTTCTTCTTTTCTGTTGTTTTCTTCCATATCACTTTTTTGTAAGCTTTAAAACTTCATCAAAAATAAGGTCATTTGCTTCCATATTCGCAAATTCTACGATATTTTGCGATAATTCTTCTCTTCTCTTTGGATTATCAATAAGAGTAGTAAGAGCATTCTTAAAGGATTTTTCATCAAGCTCACTCTCAATAAGCATCAATGCCGCATTTGCATCGGCAAGAACCTTTGCATTTTTGTATTGATGATTATCAACAACGTTTGGCGAAGGAATGATAACACACGCCTTTTTCATCATAGCAAGCTCTGAAATAGTCATAGCACCTGCGCGGCAAACTATAATGTCAGCAGCACTCATTCTAACGTGCATATCGTGAATATATTCCATCATCGAAAGATTTGAATATTCGGAAAGTCCCGCATCTGCATATCTCTTGCTGAAATCCTCATAGTAATATCTGCCCGTTGCAAGATGACAAATCACTTTGGAATTATGCTTTGCTGTGTTGTTCATATACTCGAGCATAATCTCGTTTATGCGAAGCGCACCAAGACTTCCACCGAAAGCAAGAACGTAGGTTTCATCCGACTTAATTCCAAGTTTTTCTCTTGCTTCGTTATAGTCAATTCCGCCAAAACCACCGCGAAGTGGGTTTCCAACGTGAACAACCTTGCTTTGATTTTTCACGTATTTTGCCGTATCCTTGAAGTTTACCAAAATCTTGTCAAGGTTGCCTTGAAGCTGCTTTATAGCAAGACCGGGGCGCGCATTTGACTCGTGAGCAATAGTGGGAATACCCATCTTTGCCGCTACCTTCAAAGCAGGCCAACAAACGTATCCACCCGTGCCGATAACAATGTCTGGCTTGAATTTTTTAATAATCTTTTTCGCTTCAAATTGAGAGGTAATCATAAGCATCGCCGCCTTGATATTGCTTGGAGAAAGCGAACGGCTAACACCCATAATATTAACGTGATGGAGCTTATATCCCTCTTTTGTTACAAGAGTGTTTTCAAGTCCCTTTTTTGTACCGACGAATTCAATTTCCGCGTCGGGAATGTTCTTTTTTATAGTATTGGCAATGGCAAGCGCAGGATTGATATGTCCTGCCGTACCGCCGCCCGTCATTAAAACTCTCATAATTTTCTCCTTTATTTTTTCTTTACCGTACTGAATCTTGAAACAGAAAGAATAATTCCCATTTCAAAAATCTGAAGTGCAAGCGCAGTACCACCTGCGCTGAAGAACGGAAGCGAGATACCCGTGTTGGGCATTGAATTCGTAACAACCGCAATATTCAAAACAACCTGAAGCGCAAGCTTAAATACAAGCCCGAAGACTAGAAGCGATGAAAATTTATCAGGAGCTCTTGCCGCAATTTTAAATCCGCGAATAACCACAAGTGCAAACAATCCGATAAGAAGAGCCGCACCAATGAAACCAAGCTCCTCGCAAATAATGGTGAAAACGAAGTCGTTTTGCACCTCAACTATGTATCCGTATTTTTGTCTGCTATTACCAAGTCCAACACCAAAAAGTCCACCCGAGCCGATAGCATATAAACCCTGAAGCGTTTGATACGCATCTCCAAGAGGATCTACTTGATCGATATTTAACCAAGTATTAACACGAAGCTGAGCATAATCCGAAACGAGAATAAGCAAGCATCCCGCAACACCAATTGCTCCGATTATCATAAAAATCCATTTCTGACGAGTTCCGCCCATAAACATAAGAGCGATACCTATCATACCAATGATCATTACACCCGAAATATGCTTTTCAAGCATAACGAGTGCGCATATAAACCCGAAAATAAACGCAGGATAGAAAACACCGTATCTAAATTCCTTCTTCCAGCTTTTGTCATTGATGAGTTTTTTGTCATATTTCGACATATAAAACGCAAGCATCATTACAACGCCCATTTTTGCAATCTCAGAGGGCTGAATAGTGATAATTCCAAAATCAAGCCATCTTTGTGCGCCGTTAAACGATGCACTTACTCCCGGAATTGGAAGCAAAACGAGAATAAGAAGAAGCACGGAAGAAACGTAAACCACAGTTCCAAAGCACTTCCAAAACCAAGGACGTCCATAGATAACAAAAGGAATGGTAATGGCTATAGCCGCCACCGCAAAAATTACGTAACGGATAAAAAAGTACGCGCCATCTCCAAATTTTTGCTCAGCAGAAACATAAGTAGCGCTATACATCATAACCGCCCCAAAACAAAGCAAAACGATTATATATATCAAAAAGCGTGTATCAACGCCGTTTCTATAAATAACCGTTTCCCTCTTTGCCTCGCCCGAGCGAGTGTGGTCAGGCGTGATTGCTCGATGAAAACTCTCATCAGCTCTATAATTTTTCTCACGCCTTTGTTCCATATATTCACTTATTACTTTTCTAATGCTTTTAGATTCGGAAGACATAGGGTTGTTATTTTTTTTGTTGTTTTCCATACCCTTACCTCCAAAAAATTAAATTCCGAAAAATGCAAGCACGCAGAAGATTGCTGTTACAAGTGAAAAGACAGCAACTATCTTAATTTCACTCCAACCGCATTTTTCAAAATGATGATGAATAGGAGCCATCTTAAATACTCTTATCTTTCTGCCCGAAAGCTTGAAAACACCAACCTGAATAATATCGGATGCCGCCTCGATAAGATAAATAATTCCAACAAGGAAAATAATCATCGGCTCATCAAGTACGAACGTTGCGCCAACAACAAGACCGCCAAGAAATAACGAACCCGTGTCACCCATAAACACTCTTGCAGGATAGAAATTATACATCAAAAATCCTGCGGTTGCACCGATAAGAGAAGCACCAAGGAAAGCGAGCATTCTTATATCATAAACGAATGCCACAACACTAAAGAAAATACCAACCACAAGCGTAACTGAGCTTGCAAGTCCGTCAATTCC
Organism: Clostridia bacterium; assembly: GCA_017628875.1. Lineage (GTDB taxonomy): Bacteria > Bacillota > Clostridia > Oscillospirales > CAG-272 > RGIG4608. Next base: position 10,186 of record JAGBYG010000247.1, on the reverse strand, counting down.
GTCAGTAAGATTTACGCTATTCACAAAACCAATAATGAGCACGAAGGCAAACACATAATAGAATGCTCCAAGCTCAAGACTAACACTCGTAAAAGGAATATGAAGTGCAGTATTTATATTATCAGTAAGTCCCATTGCAACAAGATAAATAATTGCCGCAAGGGATTGAAGAGCTATCTTCTGTTTTGCTGTAAAGCCCTCATTTTGCTTCTTAACGAGCTTGGTGTAATCGTCAAAAAAGCCAATCAATCCATTAAGAGTTGCAAGACCCAAGGCAAGCGCCAGGGGGATAAGTGATTTTGCCTCTCCACAAGCAGCCAAGGTTATGGAAACTACAGTCATAATTACCAATATTGCCATAATAAAGCAGATGCCTCCCATTGTGGGTGTACCTGCTTTATTCTTATGCCAACGTGGGCCGATTTCGAGAATTCTCTGACCTACCTTGTGGCTTTGAAGTATCGGAATTATGAGCTTTTCAAGTATAACTGTTAAAACGAATATCGCAAGCGCGACTGAAATAAACTCTATAATCATTTTGTACCTCTATTCTATTATGCAAGTTGTGCTTTAACGTAATTAAGCACGTTTTCAGCAGCGATTCCTCGGCTCGCCTTAACAAGAAGAACGTCACCTTCCTTGAGAACGGAAAGGAGCTTCTTGCCAACCGCTTCCGCATCTGTTTTAGGACTTCTGAAAATCTGCTTTTCGCTCATACCGTTCTTTACCGCACCGTTTGCAAGATTTTCGGATGAAAGCTCACCGTATGTGAAAAGAAAATCTGCCTTCTTTTCTGCAAGATAAGAGCCAACACCCGCGTGCAATTCTGCAGTGGTTGTACCAAGCTCACGCATATCGCCAAGAAGCGCAATCATTCTTCCGCCTCTGAGCTTTGCAGTATCTCCAAGAACGTTGATAGCCGCATTCATAGATTCGGGGCTCGCGTTGTAGCAGTCCTCGATAACCGTAATACCGCCAACACTGTATATATTCTGGCGCATCTTTGCTGCCTTGTAGGAAAGAAGTCCTTCGCGGATTTCCGACTCAGACATCTGCATCTTAAGACCAACTGTGAAAGCCACCATAGCATTATATACGTTGTGCGCGCCTGCAAGGTTGATTTCAATATTTTTGAACTCACCTGCAGGGGTTCTCATATCAAAGATGATACCACCCTCAACGTTTCTGATATTGTTTGCGAAATAGTCGCATTCCTCATTCTTCATACCGAAATAAACAACGTTATATCTGTCACTTTCGTGTCCTTGAAGAAGTGGCTCGTCGCCGTTTAAGAAAAGTGTGCCACCGTCACGAAGACCTGCAGTAATTTCCATTTTTGCGCGACGAATATTCTCTCTTGAACCAAGCATTTCAAGGTGAGAAGATCCGATGTTTGTAATAATTGCAACGTCAGGCTTTGCTGCCTCGCTCATAAATTCAATTTCACCAAGACCGCTCATACCCATCTCAAAAACTGCGGCATTGTGATGGTGATTAAGCTCAAGCATACTCATAGGCATACCAATGGTAGAGTTGAAGTTGCCTTCTGTCTTATAAAGATTGAACTTTCTATCAAGAACCGCAGAAATGAACTCTTTAGTGGTAGTTTTTCCAACAGAGCCCGTAACTGCTACAGTTTGGATTTCCACCTGACTCTTAACGTATTCCGCAATATCACGGATAGCGCGAATTGAGTCCTTAACAAGAATAACCGCAATACCCTTAACGTCAAGGGGTACTCTTTCTGCAATTACGCAACGGCATCCTGCCTTAACTACGTTGGGAATATATGAGTGTCCGTCTACGCGCTCGCCCTTGATGGCAACGAACATAGATGTGTTATCTGCCTCACGTGAGTCTGTGCAAACAGTTTCAAAAAGAACCTTATTCTCACAAGCAACCGTATAAAGAGTACCGTCACAAATTGACGCCACCTTGTCTGCAGTAAGTCTTCCAAGTCCAAGTGTGATTTTCATAACTCATTTCTCCTTTTCGTAGTATTTTTTATACATCTCTTGCAAAATTTCTCTTTCATCAAAGTGAATTTTTCCAAGCGCATTAATTTCGTAATTTTCGTGTCCTTTTCCTGCAAGAATAATAATATCTCCAACTCTTGCAGTTGCTATTGCATATTCAATAGCATTTTTTCTATCGGGAATGACCGCAAAATTGCGTTCATTAATAATTCCCGACAAAATATCGTTGATTATCAAATTTGGATTTTCGCTTCGCGGATTATCGCTCGTTATTATGACAAAATCTGCATTTTCCGTAGCAATTTTGCCCATAACAGAGCGTTTTTGCCTTTCCCTGTCACCGCCGCAGCCAAAGACTAAAACCGTTCTTTGTTCCGCTTTTTTAAATGAATTGACAGTGTTTAAAAGCTTCAAAAGCGCATCGGGCGTGTGAGCGTAATCAATAAAGGCCGCAAAACCCCGACCCTCAAAAAGCACGCATTTTTCAAGTCTTCCCTTGACACCGCAAAAGTTTTTGAAGGCGTTCCTTATATCGTTTTCATCTATTTTTAGTTCAAGCGCACAAGCGCACGCTTGCATTGAATTCATAACTGAAAAATGCCCCGGAACGTTGCAAAAAGTCTCAAAAACATCTGATTGCGTTTTGATTTTACATCGCGTTCCACTCTCACCAAAGCTCTCTGTTTCTGTGGCAATAAAATCGGCATCCTGCTCCATCGAACAGGTTTTTATTTCGCACGGAGCAAGATTTGCAATTCTCTTTCCGTATTCGTCATCAACATTTATTATTCCAACCTTGCACTTATCAAATAAGCAAAGCTTTGAATTGAAATAATCTTCCATACACGTATGGAAATCGAGGTGATCCTCGGTTAAATTTGTAAAAATTCCAATTTCAAAATCAATGGGCGCAAGCTTTTGCAGCTTCAATGCGTGGGAGCTTGCTTCCATTATCACTGTTTTAACTCCACCGTCCCGCATCCTGCGGAGCAAGGGGTAAAGCTCCTCAGGATCGGGCGTTGTGAAATTTGCCGTGGAGTCATAGTTCACTTTAGAAAAGGACGAACAGTTCAACGTGCCGATGACTTCACTCGGATGTTTTATCTCATCAAAAATATTTTTCAGCATTACGGTAACACTCGTTTTTCCGTTTGTTCCCGTTACGCCAATAAACCGTAAATCTTTGGTTGGCTCTAAGCAAAAAGCATTCATCATTTTTGCAAGAGCCACTCTCGTGCTATCCACTAAAATCGTGTTTTCGCACAAAAAATTTTCATTTTCGATAACAACTGCAACAGCGCCATTTAAAATTGCCGCATCAATGTAGCTGTGACCGTCAACCCTCGTACCGTTAAGACAAACGAAAACGTAATTTTTCTTTATCTCATAAGAACGTGAGCTAATTCCCTCAATCTCAAGATTTTCAAGATGTTTTGGGCATTTTATTTCTGCTTTTTCACAGATTTCAAGAAGCTTCATAAGACCTCCAAAATATTGAAATGTCTTTAAACTTCCTTTAATCGTCGGGGTCTAAATATCTGAAGGTTACCGTGACCACCGTACCCGGTGAAACCTTCGTTCCTGCAGGAATTGATTGTTCAATAACTATCGCGCCTGCACCGCTCATATAGTTATCCGTACCCTCAATGCAAATATTCAGCTTCGCATTAATAAGCATTTTGTTTGCCGCATACGCTCCCTTTCCAACAAGGTCGGGAACGGTTACGGTGTTTTCCTCGGGAGCATCCCCCGTATATAAAGTAATAATTTTATTCGTTCTGTCAATTACCGTGCTACCCTTTGGCACTTGGCTTGTTACGAACTCTCCGTCACCCTTAACGATGACCTCATATTCAAAGCCCTCCGCCTGAAGTATTGCTTCCTCAACGGAAAGTCCCGTAAGATAAGGCACTTTAACACTATTATCTTGTGAAACGTCCTTTTCAACACCAATGTATGGAAGAACGCTTTCCATAATCGCGCCCATATAAGGAGCTGCAATTACACTTCCGTAAAGAATGCCGCGACTTGGTTCATCAACCATAATGAGAACCGCAATTTCAGGATCGTCTGCAGGAGCAAATGCTACACAAGAGCAAATATAGGGCTCAACGTTATCAACGCGGATTTCAGTTCCCTTCTTTTCACTCGTTCCCGTTTTAGCGGCTATCTTATATCCCGCAACGTAAACGTTTTTCGCGCCTCCGTCACCGGAAACACCTTCTTCAAGGATTACCGCAAGCTTGTCGCATACGTCCTTGCTCACAACCTGTCGCTTAACGTTGGTTTCGTGCTGATAAGTAATGTTTCCGTTATTATCAGTAATTTGCTCAACAAGATACGGCTCAATTAAATATCCACCGTTAGCCACCGCCGCTATTGCCATCATATGCTGAATGGGAGTTATATTAAAGTTCTGACCGAATGCATAGATTGCAAGGTCAAGATCAGTTATGTCATTTTTAGCTTTAATTACACTGTTTCCTTCACCGGGCAAATCAATTCCCGTTTTTTCAAGGTAACCAAAGGATTTAAAGTAATTAAAGAATTTATTAATTCCAAGTCGCTCGCCAATGGTCATAAACCACACGTTGCACGACTGAACAAGTCCTTGTGCAAAGCTGAGAAGTCCGTGGCCTTCGGTTTCGTGACAATGAATTGTGTGTCCAAAAAGGTGAAGCGAGCCACCGCAGAAAACGTCATCGCCCGTGAGCTTAACCTTATTTTCCGTCAATGCCATTGAAGAAGAAACAACCTTAAACGTTGAACCGGGAATATACGAGTCCGAAACCGCCTTGTTTCTCCACATATCCATAAGATATTTTTGGTGCGCTTCATTATACTCATCGCTTCCCTCAACGAAAGCATCTTCCAAAAGAAAGTTTGAATAATATTCATTAAGTGTCCAAGGATCGTTAAGATCAAATCCAGGAACTGTAGCCATAGCCAAAACAGCACCCGTTTTTACGTTAACGACTATTCCGCAAGCTCTATTCATCGCACCGCACTCGTTCACAGTTGCAAGCAACTGTTCCTCAAGCGTCTTTTGAATAAAGGAATCTATCGTAGTAGTAAGATTTCCACCGTTTTGAGCAGGAATGTAGCTTTCGTATTCATATGGCATTTCGTTTCCGTAAGAATCTCGCGCGGTAACGTAATAACCGTCAGTACCTGCCAAAATATCGTGATATTGCGCCTCAAGTCCATACAAGCCGTCACCGTCGCTGTTTGTGAAACCGATAACCGATGAACCAAGCTCGGAATTAGGATAATATCTTGTGCTCATCGCCTCAAGATATATCATATCATCATAATCGTTTTCGGTTATGAATTCTCTAACCTCGTCGGCTTTCTCGTCCATAACGCTTTTCGCAATAGTTCTGTCAAGATATTTTGTGTATGTTGTTTGTTTATATACAGTTTCATAGCTTATACCAAGAATATTCGAAAGACCTTTTGAAATATTCTCGGCATAATTTATATCAATTCCTTTTTTATTCGCCTCATTTTGATTGTTCAAAATACTTTTGGGCGCAATAAAAATTCTATAAGTTGTAATATTTGTTGCAAGAATGTTTCCATTCTTATCATATATAGTTCCGCGCTCTGCGGCAACCGATGACTGTGTAGTCATCTGATCAATAACCTTTGAAAGATATCTGTTAAAATCTACCGTCTGTATCCAAAAAATTCTGCCAAGAAGTATTGCAAAAACAAGCAATATTCCAACAAGAACCACAGTTGCTCTTTTTAATCTTTCGTGACTAATGGATTCGTTGTTCAATTCATCACGCTCCTTTAACTATTTGCCAAATTTCGAAAAATAAACGGTGAGAGCCGGATTCAAGCAAATGGGCCGCTGCTTTTGCTCCGTGACGCACACCCAACCTCCACGAAGGGTAACGTCTTGCTCTTCACCGTTTTTCAAGTGTGGCAAATGGAAAGAAATCTGCCTTCTTTATATTATTCGTAGAAGGCAAGCTTTATGATTTTTCACTTAAATTGTTGAAAAATCCATTGTAAAAGGGATTTAAACGAGATTTTTTCTGCATCAAGCTTAAGGATCCCATCAGTTTTGTTACTTTTAATATATTCGGCTTTAACGTGCTCTTGCTTTATCATTCCAAGCTGCTCCTCAGCAAAAATCTCAATGTCAGCATTTTCGTTCTTTTTGTTGAGATCCGCCTGAAGCTCGGATATTTCAAAATCAAGTGCAGCAATTTCATTTTTGAGAGCATTTTTCTCGTTTTTTGCCGAACCGAGAAGAACTATCGAGCTAACGATAAGCAATAAAGAAATCGTTATCACAACAATCGCAAGAATTACTCCACTCGGGAGCTTCGTTTTCTTCCCCTCGATTATCGTTTCGCTGTGTCTTTCTTCAAGAGGCACCCAAGTTTTTGCGGCTGCTTTAGCAACCTCCTTGATTTTTGAAGAAGTGCTCTCGCTTTGCTTTTTGGGATTGCTTTTCTTTTCCGCGCCCATCGATTTGGGATTGGAACGCGCTGCTTCCCTTTCAAGCTTCGCTTTTATATCATTTTTATTAGTATTCATTTTATTTTTATCTTTTTTGTATCTTGCCCCGTCAATTCTGTCCAAAAGAACCATTGTGTCAAGACGCACATTTGCTTCAGGAGTGTATTCGCGCCTCAGCTTCTGTGCAGTTGCTCTTGAAGCAATTTCTCTTGCTCTTTGCTCGGTATATGCAGATGAATTGTCAAAACTCTTCGTGCGATTTTCGTAATGTTCCAAAAGTTCATTTTGCGCTCTGTTCGATTTTCCAGAGTTTTGAACTTTTTTCATCGCACGCTTTCCTTTCTTTTAAATTCTTTCCGCAACCCTTAATTTTGCGCTCTTTGAACGGCTATTGACCGCAAGCTCGTCTTCACTTGGAAGTATTGGTTTTTTAGTAATAATTTTGATTTTCGGCTTGTTTCCGCACACGCAAACAGGAAAATCCTTTGGGCAAGTGCAACCCGAAGCAAGCGTGTTAAAGGTCTGCTTGACAATTCTATCCTCAAGCGAATGGAATGTGATAATCACAATTCGTCCGCCTGCGTTCATCGAATTAACCGCCGCCTCAATCGTGGGGGCAATAACGTCAAGCTCCTTATTAACTTCAATTCTTATTGCTTGGAAAACTCGTTTTACCGAGCTCCATTCTTCCTTTCTTGCAAAGGAAGGAATTGATTTCTTAATTATTTCAACAAGCTCGCCTGTTGTATTAACAGGTCTTGCATTAATAATTCCCGAAACGATTTTCGGAGCAAATCTCTCCTCACCAAATTCGTATATGATTCTTTTTAGCTCATCCACAGAATATTCATTGACAACCGTGTAAGCGCTTCTTACTGCCCTGTTATCCATTCTCATGTCAAGGGGCGCATCTGCCATGTAGGAAAATCCGCGTTCTGCCGTATCAAGCTGATATGATGAAACACCAAGGTCAAGCAAAAGTCCGTCAATCTTTTCGATACCCAGATTTTCAAGAACGTTTTTGATGTTGGAAAAATTATCTCTTACTATTCTAACCTTATCTCCATAAGGAGCAAGTCGCTCGGTTATAACCTTAATAGCATCTTCGTCCTGGTCGATGGGGATAAGCAAACCGCCATCAAGTCTCTCCGCAATTTTTGAGGAGTGCCCTGCACCACCTGCAGTTCCATCAACGTATATGCCATTGGGTTTTATGTTAAGATTCTCAATGCACTCATTAAGGAGTACAGAAAAATGTGAAAACTCACTCATAATTAAAGTCCGCAATCTTCAAGAGCCATACGAAGTGCTTCCATATCCTGCTCTGCCTGATCGTTTTCATAAGACTGTTCAGCCCAAATTTCTGCGTAATCACCGCAGCCGATAATAACCGTTTCCTTGGTAATATGCGCAAACTTAAGCATTTCACCGGGGATAATAATTCTTCCCTGTGAGTCGGGCGAAACCTCAATCGAGTTACCTATCAAGAAGCGAAGTGCTTCTTCACTTGTTTTACGAGGAAGGAGTTTGATCGGGGCAATATATTTTTCCCATTCCGACTTGGAATGAACCTTAAGATAATTTCCGCGAATGCTTCGAGAAACAACAAACGAATTGCCAAGCTCTTCACGATATTTCGCGGGTACAAAAAGACGATTTTTGGCGTCAACATTGTGCTTAAAATTACTTGCTAACATATGCCACACTCCTTTCCAAAGGATGAATTTCGACTTCCAAATTCACCACTCTTAAACACTTTCGTGGGTTTTTTCACCACGAAGCATCACTATTATACTATATAGAGCCAAAAAATGCAATAGCTTTTTCAAAAAAAGTTCAATAAATTTTATGAATTTTTTGTAAATAAATAATTGACCATTTGTTAATATTTGCACTTTTTCATCAAAAAACGCCCCAAAACCCATAAAAAAATGAATTTTAAAGCATTTTTTCTATTCCTCCCCTTTCTAACACTTTTTCGGTGGGGATTTTACCCTATTTTTTTCAAAAAATGATACAAAAAGCCGCCGTTTGATAAACAGCGGCTTTTATTAAACTTAATTACAGAAAAAATCCGTTGAATTTGCGGCACAAGGTGTTCGGCCGACGTCGGTATTATCACATCTGCGATTTCGCAAAGCGGGTATCGGATTTTCTGCCACTTCAAAACGATAATCGTACTTGTGGCGGCGCAAATAATTCTCAATAACGTTGTGTGACGGAACAATATCGGTGCTTGGATTTGTAATGTGTTGGAAACGGAAGAAGTCCGCATCTTTTGGAAGGTCCTCAACCCTAATATACTGATTATCCTTCCCCGTTGTATATTGAACAGTGTCGGAAAGTATCTTTCTGACGTAATCAATATTTTCGTGTAAGACGATGGGAGCCGGAAATTCACCGCATTTGATGACCTGTTGCCACTGTTTGCCCTCATATTTTTGCAACAACTCGCACGCCTTATGAAGATGCCCGATTTCAGTGTAAAGATTGTATTCCCAAATGCGTCTGACGTATTCATCGGTTTCGGTCATATAGCAGGACCAGTAGAGATAGCATTCACAGTATTCGTGCCAAAGAAGCATCTCAAGCCAAGTCGCGTTGGGGTCCATAAGCGCCTCGTAATGAGTAACATGTTCCTCCTCAACGAGTGCTATTTCCTGATATAGCTTTCTTGCCATATCGTTGCAGGCAAAATTTGTGACGTTCATATAGTAATTCATCGTCTGTTGCTCTGCCGCAGTAATTATCATCGTGTCGAGTACGGTTTGCACGTCTGCAAGCTTCGAATTGATGTTCTTTCTAACGTTGTCCTTTGGGTGTCGGTGATGAGAAATCGTGGGTCTGCCGGGCATAATCTCGGTATATCTGCCAACAAGAAATTCAGGCGATGTTCCCTCAGTCATATCAAGCAAATTCGAATATCTGTAAAGGTGGTCAAAGTCCTCTAAAAGCGCGAAATCGAGGGCTTTTTTAACGTTACAATCCTTCTCGCGTTTGGCAAGCTCGGCAGTGAGGTCAACCGCAAGTTGCTCATAGCCAATCGTGTGCTCGAGAATGCTCTCATTTATCGGTTTTAGCAGTGAATTTTTAAGCTGCTGCTGTTTTTCAACCTCGCGTGTAAGCGCAAGCTCGCGGCGCAAATCATTGTCATCGGTGTGACGCGCAAATTGATGTGAAAACCAGTTCGCCTCAAACTCCGTTCCGTTCATTAGAATTATACGCGTTTTTGTGTAAGGATCAACCGTCTTTTTGTTGTAGGACTCCGGATACATCTCACTCCAATTTTGCAATGCCTTCTCAGGCGCTATCCCTTTTTCGTTAAATGGATTCATAAATAACTCCTTTTCAATTTATTTCCAATTATAGTATATTGCTAATGTGCAAAATTATACTTTTATTTGATAAATTTGGATTTATCGATGAGAAGTTACAAAGATATAAAAATTGGTCGCTTTTGAAAAAGCTCCGCAAAACTTTTGTAGCGCTACGCCCAACAGAAATATTATTTGTGCTAAGTCCACAGACTCCGCGCAACTCGCGTGACTCACATCACGAATGCTCGTCACAAATGTTTTTACCGCACAAGTGCGATAAAAACCGCGCTTTGCTACACTGCACATAGAGTTTTTATATGTGCTTATGGCTACGTTCAAACAAAGTAAATTTTAGAAAATCAAGCCATCGGTTTGATTTTCGTAGTACGAATAATAAAATGTCCGTCGAAAACTTGT
>JAGBYG010000246.1 GCA_017628875.1 Clostridia bacterium | reverse complement strand
GGCGTAGCGCTACAAAAGCTTTTTGGTTACTTTTTCTCGAAAAAGTGACAATTCTTTTCTTTGTAACTGTTAAATAAATCATTCAACCTTTCAACCGCTTCAAAAACGTCGGTTCTATCGGCAAATGAGGAGAGTCGAAAATGTCCTTCACCGCACCTGCCGAAGCCCGCGCCGGGTGTACCGATGACGCCTGTTTTTGTTAAGAGAAAATCAAAAAAATCCCAAGAGGATTGGGCATGCGGAATTTCAATCCACAAATATGGCGCGTGTACTCCGCCACAGTAAAAAATGCCCTTTTTTGTTAGAAAATCGGCTAAAATTCGCGCATTTTCCATATAATATGCGATATTTTTTGCGTTTTCTGTCAGTCCTTCGGGGGAGAGGGCGGCAAGCGCCCCAATTTGTGATATGTAAGACGCACCGTTGAATTTCGTTGCCTGCCTGCGACACCAGAGTTTATTCAATGGGGAGCTGTGAGGGATTGCCGTCCAACCGCATCGCACACCCGTAAAGCCCGCCATTTTTGAGAAGGAGCATACCTCGATTGCACATTCGCGCGCGCCGTCAATCTCAAAAATCGAGTGTGGAAGGGTGTTATCAGAAATAAACGACTCATAAGCGGCATCAAATATGACGAGCGAACCGCTCTCAAGGGCGAAATCGACAAAATCTTGTAAATTTTCGCGCGAAAAAACTGCACCGGTAGGGTTGTTTGGTGAGCAAAGATAGATTACAAACGGCTTTTTGGGGAGATTTTGGGGTGATGGGAGAAAATTGTTGCTCCGATTTGCGCTCAAAAAACGGATTTTTCTATTCGACATCAAATTTGAATCGAGATAAACGGGATATACGGGGTCGCAAATCACGATTTCGTTATCATCAAAGAGGTCACACAGGTTACCAAGATCGCTTTTCGCACCGTCGCTTATGAAAAATTCGTCAGGGGAGAGCAAAACCCCGCGTTTTTTATAGTATTCGGCAACGGAATTTAGTAATTCGGGGAGTCCTCGCGTATCACCGTATCCGCGAAAACCCTCGCGCGTGCTCATTTGCGCCGCCGCGCGCGACATGGCAGACGAAACGCATTTGGGTAAGGGGCGCGTGACGTCACCAATGCCAAGTGAGATTATTTTTTTGCTCGGATTTTTGCGTTTTTGCTCGTCAACCCTGCGCGCTATCTCTGAAAATAAATAATTTTGAGGGATTTTATCAAAATTGTCATTGAACTTGATTTTCATATATTTTCTCCTGTTCAAAATTTGATTTGTTGGGGAGAAGTTACAAAGTAAAGGATTGTCACTTTTTCGAGAAAAAGTAACCAAAAAGCTTTTGTAGCGCTACGCCCAACAGACATATTGTTTGTGCTAAGTCCACAGACTCCGCGCAACTCGCGTGACTCACTTCTTCGCGCTCGTCACAAATGTTTTTACCGCACGAGTGCGATAAAAACCGCGCCTTGCTACACTGCGCATAGACTCTTTATATGTGCTTATGGCTACGTTCAAACAAAGTAAATTTTTGAACATCGAAGCTTTAGCTTTGATGTTCGTAGTCCAAACAATAAAATACTCGTTGAAAACTC
>JAGBYG010000245.1 GCA_017628875.1 Clostridia bacterium | reverse complement strand
CAACAAAACACTCTTATGAAAACGAGTTTTCAACGAGTATTTTATTGTTTGAACTACGAACATCAAACCCAAAGGTTTGATGTTCTAAAATTTACTTTGCGAGTGCGTAGCCGTTTTGATAGCAATATCCTTGCGCTTTGTAGTAGCAAATCACAGATTTTCGAGGCGAGGAGAAAATCGTTATGTGTTGTTTTGCTTCACAAAACAACACGATTTGCGCGGAATTTGTTATTGAAAGCGATTAAAAGCTTTTTGCTTCTTTTTCTCGAAAAAGAAGATAATTTTTACTTTGTAACTTCTCCCCAATAAATCCCATTTTTTTAATTTGCATATACTGTTAAAAAAATATAAGGAGAAAAATATGATAGTTACCAAACCATACAATCGCGAGCGAAGTGTTGAATATGCGCGCAGGTGGGCGCTTTCTCGCAATCCTCTGTTCTATGATTTCACAGGCGGGGGTGGAAACTGCACCAATTTTGTTTCTCAAAGTATTTTAGCGGGTGCCTTGACGATGAATCCGACTCCAACATTCGGTTGGTATTACACGAGCTTAGATGACAGATCGCCCTCTTGGACGGGTGTGCGCGAATTTTATGAATTTACGTGTGGTCTTGGTGATTTTGCACCCACAGCCAACAGAATAGGCCCTTTTTGTCAAGAAGTTATGCGCGATGCAATAGAGATTGGCGATGTCGTTCAGCTTGCAAATTCAAGTGGACAGTTTTATCATTCCCTTTTAGTAACCGATTTTAGAGACGGAGACATACTTATTAGCGCGCAATCTAACGATGCGCTTAATCGTCCCCTTTCAACCTATAATTACGCTACAGCGCGTTTTTTGCACGTTGTGGGCGTGAACGTGGAACTTGTTGACGATACACGCGCGTTTTCTGATCTTTTGAATGCCGTCGCTATACCACCAAAAAATCAAATTTACGTTCCAATGACGCCTGATGGTGAATAGTATGTCTAAATGTTAGGGAGTTAGTTAAGTTAAGATCGCCGGGTCCGCTTGGGCGCCTACTTTTTTGAAAAAAAGTAGGCAAAAAACTTTTATCGCGCTACGCCCAGTAGCCATAAAGTTTGAGCGGTAAAAGGTTTGTACTGACTCGACGTAAATTTTCGATAAAACACGAGTGTTTTATCGGTTCACTTGCTAAAATCCTTTTACGAAAATAAATTTTCGACAAGGATTTCATCAACCGAACTACGAAAACCAAATCAAAGATTTGCGCGAAATCTGTTTACAACAGCGCGATTAAAAGTTTTGCCGAGCTTTTTCACTTTTCGATTTTGCATTAGCAAATGGCTGCCGTAAGGCAGACAAGAAAAGAGGCGACCCATTTTTTATCTTTGTAACTTAAAAAAGAGCTCTCATTTGAGAGCTCTTTTGGTTTTGTTTGATTAAGGACGAAGACCCATACCACCCTCAAGTGTGAGAGTTTCACCGTTGAGGTATTTGAAGTCGGGGTTAGCAAGCTGAACGCAAACGCGTCCGATTTCGAGTTCGCTATCACCAAAGTGACCTGCGGGGGGCATTTTTACGTTTGCCTTGAATGCTTCGGGATATGCGTTCTGGAAGTTTTCAAGCTGTGCTGTCCAAGCAAGAGGACAGATTACGTTCGTATTGATGCCGTCCTTTGCCCATTCGGTTGCCGCAACGCGTGAAAGTCCGCGGATACCTTCTTTAGCAGCTGCATAAGAGCACTGACCGTAGTTACCGAAAAGACCTGCGCCTGAAGCAAAGTTGATGATGCTTCCCTGTGTTTCCTTAAGGTGAGGATAGCACGCCTTCATATAGTAGAACGTTGCGTAAAGTCCTGAATACATTGCAAGGTCGAACTGCTCTGTTGTGTGGTTCTGAATTGTAACGCCAGAAGCAGATGCCTGCGCGTTGTTGATAAGAACGTCGATTCTGCCGAACGCTTCAACTGCCTTTTCAACTACCATATTTGCGGTAGCTTCGTTGTCAGCGCCTGCGCTGATGTCTGCCTGAACTGCCAAAACCTTAATACCGTAATTCTTTTCAAGCTCTTCTTTTGCCTTTTCAAGCTTTGATACGTTTCTTCCTGTGATAACGAGGTTTGCGCCCTCTTTTGCGTAAGCAGTTGCAATGCCGTAGCCGATTGAACCGCATCTGCCGTCAGAAAGTGTCGCATAGCCCGCGCCCGTGATTATTGCTGTTTTGCCTGTTAAAAATCCCATTTTTGTTTCTCCTTTTTAATAAAAATAATAAAGTAGTTCTCTAAAAATTATTATACCACAAAAAACACGTGCAAGTCAATAGGATTGTTAAAAAAATGACAAACTTTTTTTTGAAATTCAAGTTTTGATTTATAGAGGAGTTGAAGATTAGCACAAACACTCGGCTCCCTCTGTCGAGGGAGCTGGCACCGTAAGGTGACTGAGGGAGAGTTCTTAACAAAAAGTTACTTTAAATAACGTTCTCTCCCTCCGTCGCGGACGAGCCGCGCCACCTCCCTCGTCAGAGGGAGGCAAGTGTTTG
>JAGBYG010000244.1 GCA_017628875.1 Clostridia bacterium | reverse complement strand
AATAATTTGAACTATATGGCTACATACGAAAGATTGCCTTAGAGAAGGCTCCTTCCGCAGAGGGAGCTCCCGCGTGAGCGGGTGAGGGAGTTCCTCATTTACTCAAAACTAATTTTTTACTCCCCGATAAATCCCAATTTAGCTATCAATTAAACAATTCCGATATAGATCATCAAGACGGAGATGTCGGCAGGGGATACTCCGCTGATACGCGATGCCTGACCGATTGTGAGGGGACGCACCTTGGAGAGCTTTTGGATAGCTTCAAGGCGGAGTCCTTTAACGGCTTGATAGTCGATATTTTCGGGAATTTTCTTCTCATCAAGACGCGCTTTTCGGTTGACCTCGGCAATTTGACGTTTGATATACCCCTCATATTTGATGGATATTTCTGCGGTCATTCTTGCTCCACGCGAAAGGGCGGGGCGATTTGTGTCAATTTCCGCAAGCTCGTCATAGGTGAGTGTGGGACGACGCAAAAGTTCGACAAGGGAGATGCCCGTTGCGACGGTGCTCAAATTTCTTGCTTCAAGGAAGGGATTTGCCACGAGGGGAGAGATATAAGTGCTCTCAAGTCGCGCAATTTCCGCGTCCGTTTGCGCCTTTTTATCTAAAAATTTATTGTATCTTTCTTCGCTGATAAGTCCTGCGCTATAACCAATTTCAGTTAAACGGCGGTCTGCGTTATCCTGACGAAGCAAAAGGCGGTATTCTGAACGAGATGTCATCATTCGATACGGCTCGTTTGTGCCTTTTGTAACAAGGTCATCAATAAGTGTGCCGATATATCCGTCGCTTCGTTTGAGGACGATTTGCTCCTTACCGAGAAGGGAGAGAGAGGCATTGATGCCTGCAATAAGACCTTGTGCTGCGGCTTCCTCATAGCCCGACGTACCGTTGAACTGACCTGCCCCGTAAAGGCCGCTGATCTCTTTATATTCAAGGGTCGCATAAAGCTGTGTGGGGTCGGAGCAATCGTATTCAATCGCATAGGCGTAACGCATAATCTCTGCATTTTCAAAGCCCTCAAGAGAATGGAGCATAAGATGTTGAACGTCTGCAGGGAGCGAGGTCGAAAAGCCCTGAATATACATTTCTTCGGTGTTCTCGCCCATTGGCTCAACGAAAAGCTGATGTCTGTCCTTGTCGGCAAATCGCACGATCTTATCCTCAATTGAGGGGCAATATCTGGGGCCAGTGCCGTGAATTTGTCCTGAATACATTGCGGAACGGTGGATATTTTCCTTTATTAAATTGTGAGTTTTCTCACTTGTATAAACGATGTGGCAGGGAACCTGCTCAAGAGTGTCAAAATAGTGCTCGTCAGTCAAAGCGGAGTAGGGGGTAACAACTTCCTCGCCGTCTTGAATTTCAAGATTTGTAAAATCAATGCTTGAGCGTTTTACGCGGGCGGGTGTTCCTGTTTTGAAACGCATAAGACGGATGCCCTCGCGCTCAAGTGCCTGCGAAAGACCGCCACTTGCAGCCAAAAGTCCGTCGGGGCCCGACGAGAAATTGCGGTCGCCAACGAAAACTCGGCTGTCGAGATAAGTGCCCGAGCAGATTATTGCGCGCTCGCATTCCCATCTTTCGCCAAGAGCGGTGATAACGGCAGAAATTTTCTTTTTGCCGTCAACAACGGTGGTTTCAATATCGCAAATTTCCGCCTGAACAAGACGGAGATTCTCCGTCTGCTCGATAAGTGCTTTCATAAGCTCCTGATATTTTTTTCTGTCGGCTTGTATTCTTTTTGAGTGGACTGCCGCACCCTTTCCAAGATTGAGTGTGCGGCTTTGCAAGGTGACCTTGTCCGCCATCTCGCCCATAACGCCGCCAAGTGCGTCAATTTCAAAAACAAGATGGCCCTTTGCCGTTCCGCCAATCGAGGGGTTGCAGGGCATATTTCCTATTGAATCAAGTGACATCGTAAAAAGAACGGTGTCAAGTCCAAGACGCGCAGAGGCAATAGCCGCTTCAATTCCTGCGTGTCCTGCGCCGATTACGGCGATCTGTGTTTTGAGAGATGTCATAGTTTCTCCTGTAAGTTAGAAGTTAGTTTTGTTAAAACCGCTCGCGCCGCTTGGGCGTCCGCTTTTGAAAAAGCGGAGCAAAACAATCGCGTGGGTTTGTGCTGGCTTTGCGTAAATTTTCGATAATTCACAAGTGAATTATCGGTTCGCCCTGTAAAATCCTCTTATGAAAATAAATTTTCAACGTGGATTTTATAGATCGAACTACGAAAACCAATCCATTTTGGATTGCTTTTCTAAAATTTACTTTGACTGTACGCTCGTCTATTGATGGCAAAATATCTATGCTTTGCAGTAGCAAATCACAAATTTTCGAGGTGCCTGTTCTACACTGAGAAAATTGTTATGTGTCAACTCGTTGACACGATTTGCGCGGAATTTGTTAGTAAAGCGATTAAAAAGTTTTTGGTTCTTTTTTCAAAAAGAACATATTTTTTTCTTTGTAACTTACTTATTCAAATAAGCGGCAATTACTGCCGCATCAATATCCGAAACGGTTGATGCGAGGTAGCCGTCCTCTATTATTGAGGTCACAACGATTTGAGGGTTTTCCATTGGCGCGAAGGCAGTGAACCAACAGTTTTGTCTGTTATTGCCTATCTGTGCAGTACCCGATTTTCCGCAAACGGTAACTCCGATACCGTATTTTTCGTACATATTAAGCGATGCGGTAGAGGAATTGTCAATCATACTCTTCATACCGAGTTTTACTGTATTAAGATTGTCTATCGAAACGGCAACCGAGCTTAACACTGTAGGGGTATATTCATAAACTGTTTCGCCCGAGAAGGTTTTTACCGAGTGGAGCAAGTGTGCCGCGTATCTCGTTCCTCCATTTGCAACGGTTGACATATACGAGGTCACCTGCAAGGGGGTGTATTTATGAATTGACTGTCCGATATACGAGGACGCTTCCTCATAATAAGTCCAGTTTGCCGAATTATCGGGACAAGCGATTTGTCCGATTTTTTCTGCAAGCTCAAAGCCCGTGGCTTGTCCAAGTCCGAAGCCCTCGCAATACTCGGTCATTTTTTCAATATCGAATTTATCAAATCCCGATTCAATGAAGAACGCGTTGCAGGAATAGGTCAACGCTTCAATTACGTTGAGATTTTGAGTGTGATATGTATTGTGGTTTTCGCAACCGATTTTGATGCCGTGTTTTTTATATCCATGGTCGCAAAAAATAGTTGTATTCTTATTTATTATTCCCGATTCGAGTGCCGCTAAAGCCACTCCCACCTTGTAGGTGGAGCCGGGGGCATAGGTTGCGCCCGTTGCTCGATTGAGCAGGGGGAGATTTGCGTTTGACGCAAGAGAATTATAATCCTGCGAGAAGGTTGAAAGGTCATACGTTGGATATGAAGCGATTGCCAAAACATCGCCCGTGTTTGGATCTATGGCAACGCTTGCACCTGCGTTTTTGTTGTATTCCTTCATATAATCCTTCAAAGCATTTTCGGCAGCAATTTGGACGTCAATGTCAATGGTGAGATATACGTCCTTGCCTGCGATTGGCTCTTTAGTGATTTCTTCTTTTACAATTTCACCGTCACCGTTTCGGGTGATGGTCAAAACACCGTCGCGTCCGCGAAGATAATTTTCAAATTCGTTTTCGCATCCGTCAAGTCCGACGATGTCATTCATTGAGTAGCCGAGCTCCTTGTAATAATCCCAAGTTTCTGCGGTTATCGAACCGACGCGTCCTAAAATATGAGAAGCATAGCCGGGGTGGATATAAGTTCTTTTTGTACTTATTCTATCCGAGACACCAACTATTGAAAGTTCCTTTATGTAAGTGACAAGCTCGATGTCGACTCCGCTTGCTATACAGTACGGAGTTACGGAGCTGAATTGCGTTCTTAACATATCGTATCGCACGCGCAAAAGTTTGCCAATGTCTTCGTCAGAGAAAACTGCGTTTCCGTTTTCGTCAACCGAATTTAATTTCCAACGCTTAACGAAATAGCTTGTGAGTTTTTCTGCGTCCGCGTTTTCCATTTCAAGCTCGCGGAGCATTTTGTGAAGTGCGTTATAGGTCGCGCTGCCCTCGGTGAGAGCTTCTGTTGAATAGGTGAAATTGGGATATTCACCTGCAAAAGGAAAGAGGTCGGATACGCGATATTCATTGTTTTTTGTTTCGCTTATCGCGTCAATAACGCGCAAAATCGTTGTATTGAAGTCAACGAAGCCGCTTGGCATATAGTTGTAGTCAAAAATTATGTCATAGGCATAAGAGGTTGTAACAAGCACCTTACCGTTTCTGTCGCAGATGTTTCCGCGAAGTGCCTGAATTACCTTTGTTTCCGTTGTGTATTCACTTTGATCGCGCAGATCCTCGGTTTTTTGTTTATTAAACTGCAAATTTACGAGTCGAGCTACGAAGATAAAGCACACGAGCGCGAATGCAGAGAGCAGGACTACGTATCTTTTGGACATATTCTTTTTTGTTTTGATAGTAATCCACTCCCTTCGAAAATAGATTAGATGCTAAAGGTATTAATTGCTGTTAAAATGAGGCAAACTGTGATAAGAAGAATTGCACCCGTGTTAAAGAACATAATATCCGCGCCTTCACCCTTGGGGAGCTTTATCGCGCCCTTGTTGAGAGTGATGTTGCGAAGGTTTCTTGAAAGTGTGAATATTCCCGCGAATATCAATCCATACATAACAAAGGAATACACCATCATTAACGTTAAGGGCACAAGGTTTGCTTCAACGTATGCTTCGGGAATGCCCCCTGATGCAGAAAGCTCCATCAATTCCTCAAGATTAATTTTTGAGAAGATAAATGAGGGAAATATGCCAAAGAAAAGATTTATAAAGACGTGAAGAATGCAAGTGTAAAGCAATTTTCCGGTTTTTACGTAGATATATGAGAAAATCGCACCGAGGAAGAAGGCATAGAAAAATTGATAAAGGTTTGCGTGGAAAAGACCGAAAATGAGAGAGGGAAGCAGGATAGCTATCTTATCTCCATACGGTGTGAGTCGGTCGGTAAAGAGCTTGCGGAACATAATTTCCTCAACTATAGGGCCGATAATTCCCACGAAGATGATTGACAAAATAATATTTGTGTTGTTGAGAATTATGTCAACCGAATTTTCGGGCGCTTTGCCGAGCGCCTCCTCGATTGTAAGCATCAAATAAGTGGAAATGGTGTTTCCGATATACATAAAGAAAACGGAAACTGCTGCGTATTTCAAAAAAGATTTGGTGTTCAACGGATTTTGCACGGGCGCTTGCCTCGGGATCTTTTTGAGCATTACAAAAAGAATTGGAAATCCTATTCCGTATTGAAGCACGGAGCTTAAAATAATAACAAAATTGCTATTGTCCAAAAGTGCAGGCGCGGTGCTGTATAAAATATAGCTTATCGCTATTGAAAGCCCGTTTGTGATCACCATAAAGGCGAAAAATGCCAAGCAGATTTTTGAAAAAATCTTTTTGTGAGATTTTTTCTCTCCCTCGGACATTACGATTTCGGGCGGTTGTTGATCATAATTGTTAAAATCTTCGTACATAAATTAATCCTTTCTTTGACGGTTGCTTTTATAAAAAATGCGAGTCAATGCAAAAAACATCATATAAGAAATCGGTGAAAAGAGCATTGAACTGATAAATTCGGGAATGATGATGCGATAAAGTGTCCCGATAAGATTAAAGTTTTGAGCAGAGAGGGAAAGCTCCGCCACGTTGAATAAAGCCTTCGCTCCAAATGCGAGAATTGCCATTATCAGAAATGACGAGTGCCTTTTTGAAAGTCCGTTTTCCCTGATTATCCAAAGTGCATAGGCGGCTAAAAATGAGAAAACAATATAAAAGGGAATTGCAAAACCACCAAGAGCGCAATATAAAAAACCCGAGATTATTCCGCAAATAGATGACACCTTGCTGTCCTCGTAAAGCGCAAGTGTTGTCACCGCGCCAAGAAGCAAATCGGGTGACGCGTCAAGAACGTTTATTTTTGCAAAAAAAGTTACCTGCAAAACCCCAACCAAGAAGAGTGCCACGCTGTATAATGCGCATTTGTAAAGTATTATTTTCGCCTTTGCCGATTCAACTCCGCGCACAACAATGCCCCCCTTCTTAATATTTCTATATATAGTTTATGATAATTATATTCCATTTTAAATTATACAACAAAATTTAATAAAAATCAATGGGGAAGTTGATAAAAAGATTGCTGCTTTTTGTTAATATTTTAAATTTTGATTTGTCGGGGAGTTAGTTAAGTTAAAACCGCTCAAGCCGCTTGGGCTCCCACTTTTGAAAAAGTGGGTCAAAACAATCGCGTGGGTTTGTGCTGATTTGACGTAAATTTTCGATAAAACACGAGTGTTTTATCGGTT
>JAGBYG010000243.1 GCA_017628875.1 Clostridia bacterium | reverse complement strand
TGTCAGCCCTTATATTATAAGGGTTTGCGTTATCTCTAATATGCTTGATAGCAAGCTCAATTTCACGCAATGGAATGAGATTTTTAGCCATTTCTGCCACCGAATATTTAAGCACGAAAACGTTATATCCACGCGCTAAAAATTGAAGCGCAACGGGCTCACTTTCGCGATCGGATGTCCATTGATAACCACCACCGGGACAAATTAAGATAGCTCGTCTTGGCTCATTTGCCATCTCTGGCGGATTATCTCTGATATAAGTAATCAAATGAGCTTTTTCATCCTGCGGAAAAATATACAATTCAGTAATTTTCATATTCATCACCTCTTTGAATTTATTATATCACTTAAAAAGAATTTGTCAATATTTATGTATATTTTTCTTTATTTCACAAATAATATTTTCACCAAATTAAAAGGAGAGAGATATGAATAAACCTAACAATATAAAGGATTCCGAGCTTCTGCAGGACATTTATTCCAATGTTAAAATGGGCTCTGATTCTATTATAAATTTATTGCCCAAAATCAAAGATGAAAATATGAAAACCTATATGACAAGTCAACTCGACCAATATGAAAAATATGCACTAAACGTGAGAAGTCAATTGATTTCACAAGGTATTGAGCCCAAAGAAGCTAATCCAATTTCAAAGCTCGGAGCAAAAATCGGAATGGAAATGAAATCTATGCAAGACAGTACTACAAGCCATATGGCAGAGATGATGGTACAAGGGTCAACTATGGATGTAACAGACCTTTTGCAAAAGGTCAGTATATATGAAAAACATCCCGAATGCCGTAATTCAGTTAAGCTCGCTAAGGAAATAATAGCTTTTGAAGAGAAAAATATCGAAAAAATGAAAGAGTTTTTATAAAATTTAATCGTAAAATTTATTGACATACGCTATGAAATATTATATAATAACTATATCAATATTTTATAGAATGGAGATTTAAATTATGAAAGTTACAAAAGAGTCCATTATCGGCGACGTTCTTGATTTTAATCCCGAAACAGCGCAGTTTTTCTTTGAAATAGGTATGCACTGCCTTGGTTGTCCCGCTTCTCACGGCGAAAACATCGCTGATGCTTGCGCAGTTCACGGCACAGATGCTGATAAGCTTGTAGAAAAGATTAACGCTTTTCTTGGTAATTAATTAAAAGGGGCTATAAAATAGCCCCTTTTCGCTCTTGGAGATTTTATGGAACAAATTAGATTAAACGATAGATTATTAACAGCGATGCCTTTTGTAAGAAAAGGCAAACGATTTGCAGATATTGGAACTGACCACGCATATTTGCCTATATACCTTATAACAGAAGGTATAATTTCAAATGCTATTGCTGCTGACATTAATAAAGGACCGCTTGATAAAGCCGATGAAAATATAACTAAATATGGATTAAATACGCAAATATCAACCGTTTTGTGTGATGGTCTTGCAAAAATAACTCCCGATGAAGTTGATGATGTTGCAATTTTTGGTATGGGTGGCGAGCTGATTATCAAAATAATTGACGAAGCAAGTTGGCTGAAAGACGCGGATAAACGTTTGATACTTCAACCTATGACACATCCCGAAAAATTGAGAAAATATCTTGCTCAAAACGGATACAAAATACTTGGCGAAACTCTTTCTTTAGATAGAGGCAAAATATATCAAACCATTTCTGTAGAGTACGATGGTTTCGCCAGAGAATACAGCGATTTTATCTATGCTTTTGGTGAATATATCCTTAAAGAAAAATCACAACTTCTTCTTCAACTTTTAGATATTACTAAAAATAAGCTTGAAAGAAAGATAAATGGCAAACGTGCAGGTGGCGAGGATATTTCTTACGAAATGAACTTGCTTGAAAGTATTAATAACTACATAGAGAGGTAAGCAAAATGACAGTATACGAACTTAACAAATATATGAATCAAAGAATTCCAAGAGAGCTTTCTTGCTCTTGGGATAATGATGGACTTATGTGCTGTCCCGACGGCACCAGAGAAGTTAAAAACGCACTTTTTTGTATGGACGTAACCCCTGAAGCCATTGATTATGCTATTGTAAATGGATATGATCTTATTATTTCCCACCATCCTCTTATTTTCAAGGGAGTCAAAAGTGTTTCCGGTGATTTTGGTATTCCTTCAAGAATTATTAAGCTCATCAAAAACGATATTTCCGTTATGTCATTCCACACTCGCTTTGATGCGGTTGACGGTGGAGTTAACGATGCTCTTGCAGAGCTTTTCGAGCTTTCGGAGGTTGAAAAGGTTGAATGTGATGGAATTGAACTTATGAGAGTGGGCACACTCAACGAAGAAATGGATATCGAGCATTTTGTTACTCTCGTTTGTGAAAAGCTCGGATGTGAGCATCTCAATTTTGCATCAAATTCGGGTAAGGTTCATCGCTTGGCACTCGTTGGCGGTGGCGGAGGAAGCTATATAAAGGATGCTTACAACGCAGGTGCAGACACTTACCTTTCGGGAGAAATCGGTTATCATAATCTCACCGATTGCAAGGATTATCATATTAACCTTGTTGAAGCAGGGCACTATTTTACTGAAAATCCTTCGCTTAAAAATCTTGCAAAATTTGTTCTTGAAGCTGATAATACAATCAAATGCGATTTTTTTGAAACAAATATTATAAATCATATTTAAAAAAGGAGAAAACTATGACTTTTGTTGCATCTAACCTTTACGGAAGAATGGATAAGTTTGAAAAGCTTATCAAAAAGATAAATCTTAAGGAAAGCGATATCCTTTATATCCTTGGTAATATTGTTGATTTTGGTGAGGATTCAATTGCTCTTGTTAATGAACTAAGCGCGCAATATAACGTTTATGCTGTTCTTGGTGAACACGATTACAAGGCATATCTTTTGCTCTCTGAATTTGACAGAATAATAAGAGAGGGCGGAGCACCTTCCGTTAATTTCTCAAAGGAGATGATAGAGTGGTCACAAAACGGCGGTCAGCCAACGCTTGAAGCATTTAAGGATGCCGACGCAGATGAAAAAGAGGGCTTCCTTGACTATCTTTCTGACCTTCCGGTATTTGAGGAGGTTACACTTAAAAACGGTAAGGAATTTGTTTTGACCTGCCGTGGAATTGATAATTTTGATAAAAACACAGACCTTTATGATTACGAACTTGATGACTTTATGAATGGTTATCTTGACATCGAAAAAACTTATTTTGACGATAAAATCATGGTAGTTGGTTACGTCGACTACGAGCATACACCTGCAGGACGTGCAGGAAAGGTAAATGCTAAAAACAATAATATTGCGCTTGCTTGTGATATGAGCGAAACGGATGACGTTGTTTGCGTTTGCCTTGAAACTAACGAGGAATATTATGTTTAATTTTAAGAAAAACGATATAGTTGAGCTTTTTATTGAAGACATCAACAATCTCGGTGCAGGTGTTTCACATCTTGAGGACGGACGTGTTATTTTTGTTAGAGGCGCAGTTACAGGCGATGAAATCAAAGCAAAAATAATCAAAGTAAATACAAATTTTGCCGTTGCAAGACTTGAAGAAATAATCAAACCGTCTGAATTTCGTGATAAGGAATGCTTTTGCTCTGCAAGTGAAAGCTGCGGTGGTTGTGTTTACCGTCATATCACTTATGAACACGAAAAAGAGATAAAGAAAAGCTATGTTAAGCACGCTTTTATTAAAGCAGGATTGCCCGACGTAGTTATAAATAATGTACATAGCACGAATAAAACAAAGGCATACAGAAACAAGGCGCAATATCCTTTTGCAATGACAAAACAGGGAATTGTGGCAGGATTTTACGCATCAAAAACGCATAATGTTGTGCCTGCCTTTGATTGCTCACTCCAACCACAAATTTTTGGTGAGATTTTGCACGTGGTTTGCGATTTTGCTAACCAAAATAATTTGACTGTTTATGACGAGGAAACAGAAAAGGGCTTACTTCGTCACCTCTATCTTCGCTATGGAGAAAATACAGGTCAAATTATGCTTTGTCTTGTCATTAATGGCGAAAATATGCCTTTTGCAAGAGAATTTGTTGATATGATAAACGATAAATTCCCACATGTTGCAAGTATTCAGCTTAATATCAACACAATGAATACTCATGTTGTACTCGGCAATAAGTACCGTGTGCTTTATGGAGAAAGATAT
>JAGBYG010000242.1 GCA_017628875.1 Clostridia bacterium | reverse complement strand
GGCAAAGCGCTACAAAAGTTTTGCGGAGCTTTTTCAAAAGCGACCCATTTTTTAACTTTGTAACTCTCCGACAAATCAAAATTTGAAGTGCAAATCACATTAATGTTATAAAATAATATATCACACCATATATTGCGCCCGATAAAATTCCATAGAGCAAAACAGGGCCTGCAACCGTAAATATCTTTGCTCCCACACCAAGTATAAAGCCCTCGCTTTTACTATCTATTGCGGGAGAAACCACGGAATTGGCAAAACCCGTGATGGGCACGAGCGTTCCTGCGCCCGCAACCTTGGCTATTTCGTCAAATATTCCAAATGCGGTGAGCACCACTGCCGCCAAAACGAGAGTTGCAGACGCAAGCAAGCTCGCATCATCCTTTGAAAAGCCCAAAGCTATAGTGTAAATATCGTTCAGCCCCTGCCCCATCGCACATATAAGTCCACCAATGCAAAAGGCATTAAGACAGTTTTTTCCTATTGGAGAGCGCGGCGCGTGTGCATCAGCATATTTTTTATAAGTTTCTTTGTCCATATTCATAAAAATCACCCCTTTACAAAATATATTTTCTCAAAAAGAGAAAAAATTATTACAAAACTCTTTACTTTTCAATAAAAAAATAGTATAATATATTCATATAAAGTACTAAAAGGAGGATTATTATGTCCACATTGGGAAATTTTGGCCGCAGCTTCAGAAGAGTGGCAGGCAAAGCAATTTCAAAAACAGGTGATATAAGTGATACCGCTTCACTTCACGTTAAGCTTGCAAGAAAAGAAGCTGACCTTGCCGAGCTTTACGAACAGTTTGGCAGAGTTGCGTATCAAAAAATGAAGGTTGGCTCAAATGTAGATCGCAAAATGAAAATTCTTATAGAAAAAATAGACGTTGTTCGCGCAGAAATCTATTCTCTTAAGCACGAAATCGAGAAGAAAAGAGTTTTGAGAGACCTTGAGTTACATAATGCGGAAGAAGTAGAAACCGCAGTTCACAACGCAGAAGTTAAAGCTAATAAAAATCACTGATATTAAATAAAAATTCCACCGAGCATTCGGTGGAATTTTCTTATAATAAAAACTGTTTAAATTCTTCTTTGAGGTAATCCATTTCATTTTCAGGATAGTACATATGAGTTGAATTTTCAAGAATTTCAACTCTAATATTCGATTCCCTTTTCAAAATTTCAATGGATTTGGGTGACACAAGCTCGTCGGGTATTGATTGAAAAGCAACGCAGGGCGTATTCAATTTGCCAAGATTTTTTCGAACGCGCTTTATCAACTTAAAAAGATCCATAAATCTCGGAATCCAGCCAAGATATTTAAAAATATTTTTGCTGTCGGTAACACCATAGCACTCCTTGAGCGCGAGCGCATAGACATCGTCATCCTTGATACGATTGCGATATACCTTCAATGCCATAGGAATCATCCTTGCTCTTACACCGACCTTTATTGGAATCGAGATGCAAAACAGCTTCTTTATTCTCGGCTCTTTCATCGCCTGTTCAATCGAAAAAAGAGTGCCCATTGAGTGACCCACAAGGTATATTTCCTTATGTGTTTCAAGCAATTCATCAACTGATTTTTGAACACTTTGCTCCCATTTTTCTAAAGAAGCATTGGAAAAATCAGTTACACTGCCACAATGACCATAAGTAACCATAGCATATACCGAATAATTTTCGGGCACAAGTGGTATCAGATCTCTAAAATGATTAGGCGTTCCCATAATTCCGTGTATGAAAAGAACGGCTTTATCTGCGCCTTCCACTATTTTCTTATATTCAACGTGCTTGTTCTGCATAATATCACCTCTTATTTTCATTATATCACCAAAAACGCATAAAAGTCAATACAAAAAAGGAGCTTTTTTAGAAGCTCCTTTGAGTTTTTAATTTAAAAATCTTGAGAGGAATGCTTTTGCTCGGTCAGTTTTAGGATTAGCAAAGAATTCCTTGGGGTCACCCTGCTCACAAATAACGCCCTCGTCGATAAAGATAACTCTATCAGAAACGTCGCGTGCAAATGCCATTTCGTGAGTAACTACTATCATAGTAAGTCCTTCGCCTGCAAGCTCACGCATAACGTCAAGCACCTCGCCAACCATTTCGGGGTCAAGAGCAGACGTTGGCTCGTCAAAAAGTATTACCTCGGGGTTCATCGAAAGCGCGCGCGCGATAGCAACTCTCTGCTTCATACCACCCGAAAGCTGTGCGGGACGAGCATTGATGTATTCTGCCATTCCAACCTTCCTAAGATATTTCATCGCGTTCTCTTTAGCTTCTTCTTTGCTTCTGCCAAGCACTACCGTTTGCGGACGAACGCAGTTATCAAGCACCGTCATATTGTTAAAGAGATTGAACTGCTGAAATACCATCACTATTCTTGAACGGTATTCGTTTATGTCAATATCTCCGTTAATAACGCTCTTATCATGGAACAAAACGTCACCGCTTGTAACTTCTTCAAGAAGATTTATGCAGCGAAGCATCGTGCTTTTACCCGAGCCCGATGAACCAATAACCGAAATAACCTCGTTCTTCTTAATTTCAAGATCAATTCCCTTTAATATCTCGCGACCAGAGAAGCTTTTTTTGAGATTTTTTAATGTAATAACATTTTCCATTATCTGAACTCCTCCTTTGCCTTTTTAACGTGAATTTCCGCATTGGGATCGGACTGAGAGCCGCAAATCGTATAAGAATCGCTACCCGCAAGCTTCTTTTCAACAAGACGAAGGATTCTTGTTACGGTGAATGTAAGAATGAAGTAAATAACCGCTGTAATAATGTATGCAGGAACGGGCTTCGCATAAGTACCGCCTGCCTGCTTTGCAACGAACATAAGCTCTGTAATAGCAATGATATTCAATACTGAGCTATCTTTGATATTTACTACAAATTCATTACCAATAGAAGGCATTATATTTCTAATTGCCTGAGGCAGCACAACGTGGAACATTGTCTGAACGTGATCCATACCTATAGCACGAGCACCCTCAAACTGACCCTTATCAATTGAAATTATACCGCCTCTAACTATCTCTGCCATATAAGCTCCCGTATTAAACGAGATAATAATAATCGCAGAAATCATCGGGTCTAATTGCATTGGAACAAACAAGCTATAATAGATAATAACCGCTTGAACCATCATAGGTGTTCCTCTAATTATCTCAATATAAGCATTGAGAATAAAATTAATTGCTTTAAGCAATACTTTAGCGATAATATTTGTATTTTTGGAAGTTGGGATAGTTCTTATGATAGCAATAATAAGACCAATCAAAAAGCCCATTATAGTGCCCACAAGAGCCATTATAAGAGTGTTTTTAGTTCCGTTTAAAAACAATTCCCAGTTTTCTTCCCATAATTTAACAATCCACTCAAATAAATTCATTGTTTACCTTCAACTTCAGTAACGGGCTGACGAGCAATTGCTTCACTCATAAGATTTAATTTTTGAGAATCTAAAGATGCAAGAATTTTATTGATTTCAGCAGTAAGATTTGAACCTTTACGAAGGCCTACTGAAATGGATGCTTCAAGAGGATCATATTCAAATCCATTGCCATTAGCAAAAGCAATATATGTGAAATTGGGATTAGCAGCCACAGCAGCAATTGCACCAGGTTCTTCACAAACATAACCGTCAATAGCGCCACTGCCAAGCGCCATAATAAGTACACCAAAATCTGCACGAGCTGTATCCTTATTTACACCATTAATTTGATCGATAACACCATAATGGAATGTGTTAAGCTGACCTGAAATCTTTGCGCCAGAAAAATCTTGAATGCTTGTTGCATTTGTGTATACACCATCTTTACGAACAACCATAACAAGTTCAGAATTTAAATATGTATCTGTAAAATCAATGGAGAGCTTTCTTTCTTCTGTAGGGGACATACCTGCGATAATCATATCGATTTCGCCTGCTTCAAGTGCAGGAATAAGACCATCCCATTCAATTGCTCTGATTTCAAGCTCTACACCAAGAGCTTCTGCAATTGCCTTTGCAATAACTACGTCGTAACCGTCAGCATATGCACCGGGATTATTGGAAATGGGAACTGTGTGTTCACCCTCGGTTGTTGTTGTCCAGTTATAAGGAGCATACTTACATTCCATGCCAACTACTATTTTACCTTTTGATTGAATTGATTCAAGATCGCTTGTAGCATCATTTTTGTCAACGTCGCAGCCGCGAAGCACCAAAACGAGCGCAAGCACGCAAACAATAGCTGCAACTACGGAAATAATTAAATTTCTTCTTTTTCTTCTGTTCATAATTCTGAACTCCTTTAATAAGTATATTTTCGCAAATAAATAAGTCGGAGCAAAGTGCTCCGACCGTAGTTTACCCATAGATATACAACAATTCGAAAGCAGCACTCCACAAAAATGTGACAGTCAAGCAGGTATTCCCCACTTGCCCAGCAATCTCACTCTCAAAAGCAAGACACTTCGGCGATATTGCCTCACCATTGAGTCATTGATGTTTGAGCATCCACACAAAAGCTAATCTCTATCGCGCCTCTAACTATTCTTTAGTCCGAATATTTAATTTACGCTATTATTGTAGCATAGCATAATAGGTTTGTCAATAGTTTTTGAAAAATTATTAGTGATAATTTTTGATAAATTACGAATTCATAATAATGCCTTGACTATTTAAGATAATATGTATTTTGCGCAAGTGTTCACAGCGTGCATCCACGATAAATTGGGATTTATCGAATAGTTAGTTGAAAATAAAAATGGTCGCTTTTGAAAAAGCTCCGCAAAACTTTTTGTGGAGCTTCGCGCAAGATTTCGCGCAAATCGTGTTGTTTTGTAAAGCAAAACAACACATAACGATTTTCTCCTTGCCTCGAAAATCTGTGATTTGCTACTACAAAGCGTAAGGATATT
>JAGBYG010000241.1 GCA_017628875.1 Clostridia bacterium | reverse complement strand
GCCGACCCCTACCTCACCGAAGTGATGTTCGAAACCCTCCTTGGCGACGACCTCGCCGCCCGCAAAAAATTCATCGCCGAACACGGTAGTGAGTATATTAAGGATATTGATGTTTAATATATAATAAAAAACCGCGAGGAAAAATTCCTCGCGGTTTAATGTTACTAGATTATTCAGTTTTCAAAACAAAAGTATTAAGATCATAAACATGATCATCAAGCTTATTAAGAACAATCTGCTTGCGGATATAATCCTCGGTATAAATCTTAAGAACCTCATCCTCAGTCTTGCCGGTTTGCTCAATAATAGTGTCGAGCAAAGCGCGATACTCCTCGTCGGTAGCAGTGAGATTTTCTGCCTTAATTACTGCGTAGTAAACAATGTCACCCTCAATTACTTCTTCTGCATAATTGCGAAGCTCGTCCTTATTTGCAAAGCCAAAGTACGCAAGCACTCCGTTGAAGTCATACTTTACTCCAAAATAATATTCTGAATAATCCGCATAGGATTGAATTTCAGCAACGAGCTGATTATAAAGAATATCAACCTGTTCTGTGGGTAAGGAAATCACAGTAGCATTCTCAATGATTTTATCCCAAAGAAGTGAAAGGTTAGTTTTCTTGAAGCCATCCTCAATATCCTTTTTAAGAGCCTCTCTGAGCTCGGCAACAGTTTTATACTCATCCTTTGTATATTGCTTAACCCAGCCGTCAGTTGGCTCTGCGGTTGCGGTATAGTTAACCTTTACCTCGAAAACAGTTTTCTTGCCCGCCATTTCCTGATTACCGTAATTGCTTGGGAAAGTAATATCAATTTTGAATGTTTCACCAACAGTTGCATTAATCATTCCCTGTGCAAAGCCGTCTATAAATTTGCCTTCTCCTGAGGATGACAAGGTTATAAAGTCAGTACCATCAATGTAAGCAAGCTGATTTGTAGCAGAGCCACCACTAAACTTTTCACCAAGTGTACCATCCTCATTTGTAAGGTATCCCGTATAATCAAAGCTGAAAACAACCTTTTCGGCAACAGTTCCCTCATATATCTTCGTTATATCCCCTGAAACGCACATAACCTTGTAAATATTAAAGTCCACTTCCTCATCAGTGGCCTCTACCTTGTCCGCCTCAATAACAAGATCCTTATACTGACCAAGTGTAACATACTCAGTCATATCCATATCCAAAAATACCAATGGATCATATTTAGTCAATGGCTTATTGTTTGAATTTCCAGTTGCAGGGATAATTTCTTCAATCATAATTTGATGACACATTGTACATTCCCTGTGTTTTTTTCCATCTTTATCTTTTGTTGCCTCTTCATCAACTACCCATTCACTTTCGATACAATCAATTGTAGGAATGACAACTTGAGGTACAACCATAGTATCACAAATCGTACATTTCAATCCTTCACTTAATCCTGTTTCTTGGCAGGTCGGATTTTTAGCAGGAACAATTTCTATACTTTCGGGAACATCGTGCAAACAATTTATTTGTCTTTCATAATCGCACACGTTACAAAATCTATCGTATTTGTAATCGTACGTATGCTCAATCATAGCTACTACTTCCTGTGAAAGCGTAATTGTATCACAAACCGAGCACTTCTTACCTTCTGTAAGTCCTGTTGCTGTACAAGTCGCTGCTACTGCGGGAATTGTTACTTCTGTATGCGCTACCTTTGAAGTTTCAGTTTGTGCAAGCGTAATTGTATCACAAACTGAGCACTTCTTACCTTCTGTAAGACCTGTTGCTGTACAAGTCGCTTCAACCGCCGGCATTACTACTTCGGTATGAGGTTTTATTGCAACTTCTGTTTGCGCAACTGTCACTTCGCCACACACGGAGCAGTGTTTACCTTCCGTTAAACCTGTTTTTGTGCAGGTCGAATCAATCGCTTCATCAATCACTTCTGTGTGAGGAAGCTTATCCACTGTATTTTGAGGAACTAACACCTTTTCGCACACGGAACAATGCTTTCCCTCGGTGAGTCCCGTCGCGGTACAAGTAGGTGCAACTGCAGAGTCTGTTTGCTCCACGTGCCCCTTTGCCGCAACCGTTTGTTGCGCTACAAGAATTTCACCACAGTCGGAGCATCTTTTACCCTCGGTGAGTCCCGTGCCCTCGCAAGTGGGCACAACGGAAGGCATAATTTCTTCAATATGTTCGTGCTTAAATAAGAACACTCCTCCAACCACCGCGCCAATGGCGACCACGCCCGCGATAATTCCAATTAATAGTTTTTTGTTCATAGCTTTTCTCCTTTTTAGAGTTTATAAGACAATATTATCACAATTATCTGCCTTTTGCAATAGATTTTGGAAATTTTGTTTATACACCGCGCAAGATCCTTCGGTCGTTGTGCCCGACGTACTTGTACGTCATTCTCGAACGAAGCGAAAGCGAAGTGAAGAATCTTGGGCACAACTCCCTCGAGGATGACAAGCGCGGGATTGATGTTCGCACAATCTTCGTAGGGGAGCACTCCGTGCGCCCGTTTCAAAGACAAAGTGAATTTTTGATTTGTAGGGGAGTGAAGAATTAATGAAATCCAAGTGAGCTTGGAAAAATCCTCGCTAACGGATTTAGTTGCAGTG
>JAGBYG010000240.1 GCA_017628875.1 Clostridia bacterium | reverse complement strand
TAGCAAATCACAGATTTTCGCGGCAAGGAGAAAATCGTTGTGTTCCGCGCGCGGAACGATTTGCGCGAAGTTAGTTTGCAAAAAACGATTAAAAGCTTTTTGGTTCTTTTTCTCGAAAAAGAACACATTTGTTACTTAACTAACTTTTAATTATATCCTTAACAACCTCGCCGGCGAGGATAAATCCTGCGACGGGTGGGACGAACGAGCAGGAAGCAGGGGATGTTCGACCTGCAGTACCTTTTTGCTCTGCGCCCTCAACTTCGTGAGGAGTTATAGGAATTTCTTTTGAATAAACAACCTTGAGGTGTTTAATTCCTGCTTTTTTACAAAGTCCGCGCATAACTTTTGCGAGGGGGCAGACACTTGTTTTGTATATATCTGCAACTTCAAACGCAGTTGGGTCGAGCTTGTTGCCCGTTCCCATTGAGCAAATAATGGGTGTGCCGACCTCGTTTGCACGTTTGACAAGCTCCATTTTACCGGAAACTGTGTCGATGGCATCTATGATATAATCGTATTTTGAAAGTCAAACAAGTGCGCCGTTTCGGGAAGGTAAAAAATGGGGAATTTATTTATTTTTACATCGGGATTTATCTCTTTTGCGCGCGCTTCTGCCACGTCAACCTTGAGTTGACCAACAGTTTTGGTGGTGGCAAGAATTTGGCGATTGATATTCGACACGGAAACGTCGTCGCTATCAATTATATCAATCTCTCCCACACCTGCGCGAACAAGGGCTTCGAGGGCATATCCGCCCACCCCGCCAATGCCGAAAATCGCAACGCGAGAATTTTTTAGTTTTTTCACCGCTTCTTTGCCAAGAAGCATTTCAGTTCTTAAAAATTTTTGCATTTTGTTACCTTTTGTATATTATAAAGAATTTCAAATTTTGATTTGTCGGTGACGGGCGATTTGTGAATCGCCCGTCCGATAGATAAATCCCAATTTAGCTATATTATTCTATTGATATTTTACCTTCAAATTGGGGGAATAATTGAATGCGGTTTCGTTAACCTCGCAATTTTTGGGGAGCGTGAGTGTTGTTAGGGTTTGGAGTTGTGAAAACGCATAAAAACCAACGTATTCTATCGTATTTGGGAGTATGAGAGTTTCAAGATAGGTGCAGCAACGGAAGGTGTTATCGTAAATCATAGTAACTCCTTCGGGAACTGTTATGCTTCTCAAAAAATAACACTCCTGAAACGCGCCGCCGCCGATATATCTTACTGTGCTTGGAATATTGATCTCCTCGGCTCTGCAACGGTAAAATGCCTTTTGATAAATATCAATAAGTCCCTCGGGAAGAGTAACCTTTGATATATCAATCTCTGCAAGAGCTTCTTTTCCTATGGCTGTAACCTGTTTTCCGTTGATGGTTTGAGGTACAATGATATGTCTTGGAAAATGAGCTTCGGTCCACGCGTCTGCATCTATATCAACAATTCTATAGCCGTCATTGTCGGGGTCAACGTCATACAAGAAAAGACCGTAAGAGAATATCTCGTCCCCGGGAGGGTTTTGTGATGTAGAATTTGTCGTTGTGGTCGTG
>JAGBYG010000239.1 GCA_017628875.1 Clostridia bacterium | reverse complement strand
TTTTATGCTATAATATAACTGATTGATAAACTTGGATTTTATGGAGAGCAATATGGAACGATACGAATTGGATACTAATGATAAGAGATTGATAGAAATTGCGCTTGAAGTTCTTAAAGACAATTTCGATGACGGTGTATATAATCATACTGTTGGTTGCGCTGTTCTTTGTAAAAACGGTAATATCTACAAGGGTGTTAATTGCGATGGCATACACGGGTCTTGTGCAGAATATGTAACGATGGGTATTGCCATTTCATCTGGAGAACGGGAGTTTGATACCATCGTAGCAGTTCACGATAAACATTTAAATTTTGTTATTCCACCGTGTGGAAACTGCAGACAGATGTTGTTTGAGTATTGTCCTGAAATAAAAGTTATAGTTAATGATGAAAACGGCAATCTCATAAAAGTGAAAGCGCGAGATTTATTGCCTTTTGCTTGGCAACCCGTAGTTTGTTAAGTTCCAAATTGATATTCGGAATAATAAATGGTCGTTGTTGCTTTACAAAATGTAAAAATTTAAAACAATTGATATAAATTAAGAGGTGGCGTATGGAGAATTTTGAGTATTATGAGGTAATAGATGATGGGGTAGTATTTGTTCGCGAGAGGTCAACTGATTTTTTTGCTATATATTCACCATACACGAAAAAGTGGTGTCAACCCGATAATATAACTTTTATGGAGCTTACACATGATCGTGATTATATGGCAATCAGTAAAGAGGAAGCACTCAAAAAAACTAACGAGAGTGCTCTTGAATCCTTATTCCGAGAATACATATCCCTTATTAAGAACAACACATAATATAATTAATGAACTTACATTTGAATGAGCATTGGTGAATATGAATTATGAAAGCTGTCATATTTTGTGAAAAATGCCATTATTGACAAGGGATTAAATATGTATTATACTATACTTAAGTCTGTAGTAAAGCGATATTTACAATAAAGACGCGTATTAATCAGATAAATATATT
The DNA here is from genome assembly GCA_017628875.1 of Clostridia bacterium. Classification (GTDB taxonomy): domain Bacteria; phylum Bacillota; class Clostridia; order Oscillospirales; family CAG-272; genus RGIG4608. The sequence continues at coordinate 7,586 of JAGBYG010000239.1, read as the reverse complement.
TCTATATATTTAAATAAACAGCGTTTGAGGAAAACCGCAGGAGCAAGGATTTGCTACCGAGAAGTGCGGCCAAAAGTAACGCAAAAAGGAGAAAAATATGTCAACAGTAACCCTTACACATGTGTACAAAGTGTATGACAACGCAGACAAAAAAGCTGCAAAAGATCAAACACCCGCAGTTTCTGATTTCTGTATGGAAATTCAGGATCAGGAATTCATCGTATTCGTTGGTCCTTCCGGTTGTGGTAAGTCCACAACACTTCGTATGATCGCAGGTCTTGAAGAGATTACCGATGGTGAGATTTGGATCGACGACACACTCGTTAATGACGTTGCGCCCAAGGACAGAGATATCGCGATGGTATTCCAGAACTACGCTCTTTACCCCCATATGACCGTTTATGACAATATGGCATTCGGTCTTAAGCTCCGCAAGGTTGCTGACGTTAAGAGAGATAAGAACGGCAAGCCCGTACTTGACGAAAACGGAAATGAAATTCCCGTTATGAGAAAGTACACCAAAGCAGAGATTGACGAAAAGGTTCAGCGCGCGGCTAAAATTCTTGCTATTGAAGAATATCTTAAGAGAAAACCCAAGGCGCTTTCCGGTGGTCAGCGTCAGAGAGTAGCGCTTGGTAGAACTATCGTTCGTAATCCCAAGGTATTCCTTCTCGACGAACCTCTTTCAAACCTTGACGCAAAACTCAGAGCAACAATGAGAAGTGAAATTATTAAGCTTCACGATCAGCTTGGTGCAACGTTTATTTACGTAACTCACGACCAGGTTGAAGCTATGACAATGGGTACAAGAATCGTTGTTATGAAGGATGGTTTTGTACAGCAGATTGGCGCACCTCAGGATCTTTACGATTATCCCATCAACACATTTGTTGCAGGATTTATCGGTACACCTCAGATGAACTTCTTTGACGGTAGAATTACTCCCGACGGTACAATTACATTTGCTAACAATCAGACAATCAAACTCTCTAAAGAAGCACTTGCTAACTTTGATGCTGATAAGATAGGAACAGGACTTGACATCATTATGGGTGTTCGTCCCGGTGACCTTAAGGTTCTTGAAACACCTAACGATATGAGCGTAACTGCAAGAGTTGAGGTTATTGAGGCACTTGGTAATGAAACAATTATTTATGCTGACCTTGATAAGAATGCTGAAGTGCATCTTGAAAAGGGCCCCACAAGTATCGTAGCTTCTGCAAAGCTTAAGAAGAATCCCGCAAGAAAGAGCGAGATCATCCTTGGCATTGATGAAGAGGCAATACATATCTTTGACAGAGCAACTGAAAGAAGTATTAGAAAATAATTAAGTACATATAAAAATACAAGTCCTACTTTTGTAGGGCTTGTGTTTTTTTTATTTACATTCTGATAAAATTGTGTTATAATATAGACAAATATTAGTTTGTATACCGAGGTGTGTTATGAATATTAATTTAGAGCGTATGTATAACGAGGTAAAAAAGCATATAGAGGGGGTTAATTTTTCGCAGCTTTGGACAAATTTTAAACCGTTGAAATTTGCTTTGTATACCGATAAAGAATGCTTTTTTGACGGTAAGTATGTAGAAAAAACCGATGAGTTTTTGGGGAATACCTCAATCAAGTATAATGGCGAGATTATTGCTATTTGGAATGTGATGGAGAATACAGATAGCATTATATTGTCATCCAAAATTATTCACGAGATGTTTCACGGATTTCAAATGCAGAATAATGAAACTCGTTTTCCCAATGAATTGCACGCGCTGTATAATTACAAATATGATGATGCTAACTTAAGCATCAAGACTTTAGAAAATCAAATGATTAAAGAATTGGCGGACGAATTTTCTTTCGATACCTTTGAAAAGCTGTTACGATTTAGAAGGTATCGCTATGAGAAGTTTAATTATGAGTATCATTATGAAGCGTGCATTGAACAGATTGAGGGAACTGCTAATTACGTTGAGTTAAAAGCACTTGAGCAGTTATCAGGGGATTTGTATCTGCAAAAATTAATGCAGTTGAAAAACAGAATTATTGAAGCAAGCAATCTGCTTCCCGTTAGGATAATAAGCTACGATATAGGAGCATTGCTTTTGCTAATAATAAATAAAAATGGCATTGAATATGATGACGGATTTAACGAAGCTCCTTTTTCTGAAGATATAATTAAGAATATCGACGTGAGCGAGTGTGAATTTGAGCTTGTTATGAGCGATAAAATTAACGCATACTATTCAAATGCGCAAAAAATCATTGAAGAAGCTAAAGCAAAGAACGATTTAGTTACAAAAGATCCCTGTGAATTGTTGGGGGTTAACGTTTATAATGCGGTATATTTTAATAATTTTATTATTTCGCGATATTGCGTTATGTATAGTGACGATGAGGGTCAAAAGGTAGAATACGGTGATTTCTTAATTGAAACACACGAATATATGAAGGTATCAAAAATTTATAGGATTTAAACCAATGAAAAATAATAATATTATGGACAAAAAAACGGTGGGAACCGTAATCGGAGTTTACAAACAATGGTGGCTTAAGGTAAATACTAAGATGTTGAGAAAAGGGCCACTCGATGGCGCGACTTTTCCTCATATTATTAAAGTAAAATACATAGTTGACGGCAGGGAATATACAAAGCTGAAGTGGATTTCGGCAGGGATAGAACCACCCGAAATTCAAAGCGTTTTAAGAGTAGTTTATGACGAAAACAAGCCACAAAGGGCAAAAATAATATACGTTGGGAGATAATTATGAATAACAAAAAGACTGAAAAGTGGAGAATAGCGATTTTTGTAATAGCCGTTTTGTTTATTATATTTATGTGGGTTAAAAAGGACATTGGAAAGGTTGCAGAAACTGTTCCAAGTGATCAGCTTGTACCCGTTGTTGTTACGTCTTTGGCGGTATCAATTTTGAAGTTCGCTTTGATTGCAGGAGTGGTTTTCCTTGTAAAATGGCTCGTAAATAAAAGAAACAAATGAGGATTTAAGATGAATAAACGCACAAGACAGTATTTGGGATTGCTTGGAGCAATCCTTGCATATTATATTGTTCACGAGGGAGCCCATTTTATTTACGCGTTGGCAACGGGCACGTTCAAACAAATCAATATTATGGGACTTGGTGTACAAATTGATATTTATGCCGAGCGAATGACGGGAAATCAGCTTGGGATTTTTTGTCTTGTTGGCTCGGTTGCAACGCTTATTGCATCGTGTTTGCTCGTTATCTTTGCTAACAAGATGTGTGCAGTTTCCTCAAAGGTGTTTAAGGCGTGCGCGTACTATGTTACGATTGCTATGCTTCTTATAGATCCGCTTTATTTGAGTATTTTGTGCGGATTTTTCGGTGGCGGTGATATGAACGGAATTAAACTTATTGTCCCTGAACTTGTTGCTCGTATTATTTACGGAATTTTGCTTATTATCAACATATTTGTGTTCATAAAGATAGTATTGCCTAAATATAAGGCGGCGTTCGCAGAGTAAATTGGAGGAGTATATGACAAAGCTTTATCAAAAAAGCAAAATTTGGTTTGCGATTTCGTGGATCATAGTTTACGTGGTCGGAACGAGTGTTGCCGATGAAATTTCGCGTCTTATCGGTATTGAAAAGATAATCAGCGTGCCATATTTGTTAGTTTTGAGCATCATCGCGATTGTTTGGATTAGTAAAAACGGACTTTTTGAAAAGTACGGGCTTTGCAAAACTGACGTTGAAGCAAAGAGATTTTTATATTATGTTCCCCTTATTGTTCTTGTTTCGTGCAATTTTTGGTACGGAGTGAGAAGAAACGGCACGTGGGGAGAATTTGCTCTTTATGCTATGAGTATGCTTTGCGTTGGCTACCTTGAGGAGATTATTTTCCGTGGGTTTTTGTTCCGTGCAATGCAAAAGGACGGAACAAAGAGCGCGATTATAGTTTCGAGTGTTACGTTTGGAATTGGACACATTGTTAATCTTATAAATGGAAGCGGAGCAACGCTTTTGCCCAATTTGTGTCAAGTTGTTTCGGCAGTTGCTATAGGTTTTTTGTTCGTTGTGATGTTTTATAGGGGTAAATCTCTTATTCCGTGCATTTTGGCGCACCAGTTTATTAATATAACAAGCTTTTTTGCTAATGAAAATGCGATAGATAATACAACGAGAATTGTGCAATCGGTTATTATTTGTGTTATCGCCCTCGTTTATACCGCAGTTTTGCTCAAAACCTTGCCAAAGAGGTAAGATTGATAAATCAAAAATCCATATACAGCTTAACGGAGCGCAGATTTTTAAATATCTACGCTTCGTGGGTTTTTATTTTTAAGTTCATCATATATAATTAGCTTTGAAAGGAGGAAATCCTATGGATCAAATCAAGATTGGTAAGTTTATTGCCAAAACAAGAAAAGAGAAGGATATGACCCAAAAGCAGCTTGCGGACGCACTCTTAATTAGTGACAAGACCGTTTCAAAATGGGAATGCGGTAAGGGTTTGCCCGAAGTTTCGCTTATGCTTCCTTTGTGCGAGGTGCTTGACATAAGCGTAAACGATTTGCTTACGGGTGAGAGAGTATCCGACCTCGATTACAAAAAGAAAGCAGAGGAAAATATGATGAATTTAATGCAAGAAAATCAGAGAAATAAGAAAAATTTAACTTTATCAATTATTTGCGGCATCGTGACCATTGTTGCGGTTTGTTCACTTGTTGTGATTGCTTCATATATTGAGATGCACGCCGCAATACGTATTGCACTTATAGTTTTTGCGATAGTAGTAGCGGCTATCGGAGTGGGTGCGGCAGGTGTGCTTGAAAATGATGCGGGGTGGTGGGAATGCCCTCATTGCAAGGCAGAATTTAAGGCATCAATGAAGGACTACGTCAAGGGGTATCATACATTCACAAAAAGACGTTTAAAATGCCCCGAATGCGGTAAAACGAGTATGTGCAAACATAAAATTGTTAGAAAATAAAAGGATAGCACCTGCAAATGCGGGTGCTTTTTTGTTTATCATATTTACTTTTTTAGTTATTTGTGGTATAATTTTTATAATTATTAAAAAAAGAGGGAATTATGTTGGAAATCAGGTACGTTAAATTTGAAGATAGAGAATTTTGGTATGCACTCGACAGACATTTGCCCGGGGCGGAATTTGAAAATAAGGTCAGGGATAAAAAAGGATATGTTTTGCTTGATGATGGAAAGCCCATAGGATTGCTCAGATATAATCTTTTTTGGGATAATACGCCGTTTTGTACGTTATTGTTTGTTGATTGGGAATATCAAAAGCGAGGATATGGCAAAAAACTAATGGAACATTGGGAAGCAGATATGAAAAATCAGGGGTACGCTATGCTTTTGACTTCGACGCAAGTTGACGAGGACGCACAACATTTTTATCGCAAATTAGGATATAGGGACTGCGGTGGATTTGTTGTTGATATTCCTGAATATTCACAACCAATGGAATTATTTTTAATAAAGAGGATTTAAAGATATGAATATTAATTTTATTGAAATTGAATTAAATCTTCGCGATGAAGAATGGGAATTTAACGGTGTAACGCACGACAGACAAATTGCTCGCGCTATTGTTTTTGATGACGAGGGATATTTTTATTTTGTCCGTGTTGACCGTGACGATGATTTTGGCAGAGCGATATATATTGAAACTGCGGGTGGCGGTGTTGAGCAAAACGAAAATCCTGACGTTGCAATACATAGAGAACTACAAGAGGAGCTTGGTGCGTCCGTTGAGGTCTTGTGCAAAATTGGGGTTGTGAGCGACTATTACAACCTTATAAAAAGGCACAACATCAACAATTACTACCTTTGCCGCGCGACATCCTTTGGAGAGAAGCATATGACCGAGGACGAAATTCACGCCTACCATCTTTCAACCCTAAAACTGACTTATGACGAAGCAGTTGCAGAGTACGAAAAACGCAGAGAAACGCCCCTCGGCAGAATAATCTGCAATCGCGAGTTGCCAATTTTAAAACGCGCGAAGGAAATTTTGGATAATATGTAAATAAAGAATTTAAGCACTCACTTTCGTGGGTGCTTTTTTGTTGTTAAATTGGGATTTATCGAATAGTTAGTTAAAAACAAAATGGGTCGCTTTTGAAAAAGCTACGCAAAACTTTTTGTAGAGCTATCGCGCAAAATCTCGCGCAAATCGTGTTGTTTTGTAAAGCAAAACAACACATAACGATTTTCTCCTTACCTCGAAAATCTGTGATTTGCTACTACAAAGCGTAAGGATATTGCTATCAAAACGGCTACGTTCAGTCAAAGTAAATTTTAGAAAAACAAATCTTTGATTTGGTTTTCGTGGTACGAATAATAAAATGTCTGTTGAAAATTCATTTTCATAAGGATATTTTGTTATTTGTACCGCAAATTCGCTCGCGAATTGCGAAAATTTACGTCGAGTCAGCACGAACCCACGCGATTGTTTTGCCGCGCTTTTTCAAAAGCGCGAGCCCAAGCGGCTTAAGCGATCTTAACTTAACTAACTCCCCGACAAATCAAAATTTGAATAGTAGCACAAAGCGACAAATTTTACGTTTGCAAAATGATAAAATAATGAAAAACGGAGGAATATTTATGGTAAAGGAAGAAAAAAAGTTTTCATACAAAATAGAAGATGGGATTCTCGAAGTGAAGCTTGTGGGTGAGATCGACCATCACAGCGCGGTGAGTGTGCGCTCGGATATTGACGGACTTATTTTTGATATAAGACCGAAAAAAATGGTACTTGATCTATCCGAAATCAGCTTTATGGACTCATCGGGGCTTGGTTTAATAATGGGGAGATACTCACTCATTAAGGATTTGGGCGGAACACTATCCCTGCGTGCGCCAACGGTGGCGGTTATGAAAATACTCTCGCTTGCGGGAATGGAGAGAATGATAAAAATTGATAAATCCATAAAGGAGGACGGCGAAAAATGAAAAGAAGTGAAATGAAGGCCAGGGTGCTTAATTCAATGTACCTTGTTTTACCCTCATATTCCGTTAATGAGGGTATTGCACGCGGTGTGGTTGCTGCCTTTTGCGCGCAATTGAATCCAACAGCTTCTGAGCTTGGAGATATAAAATGCGCTCTATCCGAGGCTGTGACAAACTCCATCGTACACGCCTATCGTGATACTATTGGAGATATTTACATAACGGTTGATTTGCTTGAAAATTCGGTTGTGAAAATAAAAATTAAGGACAAGGGCTGTGGAATTGATGACGTAAAATGTGCGCGTACTCCTCTTTATACCACCGATCGCGCAGGTGAACGAAGCGGAATGGGCTTTACTGTGATGGAGAGCTTTACTGATGCGATGCGTGTTACCTCAAAGGCAGGCAAGGGAACAACCGTTGTGCTCTATAAGAAAATTGTCAGTAGGATGAATATTATTTAATTAATGTTCAAATTTTGATTTATCGGGGAGTTAGTTTGAAACAAGAAAGGGGAACTCCCTCCGTCTTTGCCTAAGGGCAAAGCCACCTCCCTCTGCGGAAGGAGGCTCTGTAAGATATTCCATCGCGTGTAACCGTGAAGTATGATAAAATTTTATAATGCCTTGTAA
>JAGBYG010000238.1 GCA_017628875.1 Clostridia bacterium | reverse complement strand
TTGGGCGCGCCACTATATGTTTGCACTTATTTTACGCGCGGCGTCATAGCGCTACAAAAGCTTTTTGGTGTCGGGGGTTCCCCGAAGCGAGCAGGCGCAGCTTTGGGGGTTCACAGGGCTTTTTCTCGAAAAAGTGACAATCCTTTACTTTGTAACTCCCTTATAAATCCCAATTTATCATTTTTCTTACTCAACACAAAAAATATTTTCCAAACGTATTGATTTATTATCAAAAATATAGTAAAATAGAAAAGATGTGTTTATTTAGAAATTAAATGAGGTTTAAAAATGGCAGATTTTAATCACGAAATAAAAAGAAGAAGAACGTTTGCGATAATTTCGCACCCCGACGCAGGTAAGACCACTTTGACGGAAAAATTCTTGCTCTACGGTGGTGCAATTCAATCCGCGGGTACTGTTAAGGGCAAGGCAAGTGACCGTCACGCGACGAGTGACTGGATGGATCTTGAAAAGCAAAGGGGTATTTCAATCACCTCCTCTGTTATGCAGTTTGAATATGACGATTATTGCATAAACATTCTTGACACCCCAGGTCACCAGGACTTCTCTGAAGACACCTACAGAACGCTTATGGCGGCTGACAGCGCGGTAATGGTTATTGACGCGGCTAAGGGTATCGAGCCACAGACGAGAAAGCTTTTCAAGGTTTGTGCGATGCGCGATATTCCGATTTTCACATTTATAAACAAGCTCGACCGAGAGGCGCAGGACCCCTTCGACCTTCTTGACGAGCTTGAGCGCGAGTTCGGTATAGGAACTTATCCTATGAACTGGCCTATCGGTTGCGGAGTTAATTTCAAGGGCGTATTTGACCGCGAAAGACGTTCAATTCTCGCTTTTGATGAATTCCACAGTGGACGAAACAGAATCGAGGGTATTTCCTGCGATATTATTGATATTGAAAAGATGGACGAGCTTATCGGCGAATACGATAGACGTGCGCTCGTCGACCAAATTGAGCTTCTTGACGTTGCAAGCTATGAATTCGATCTTGAAAAGGTGCGTCACGGCAAGCTCTCGCCCGTATTTTTCGGCTCGGCTCTTAACAACTTCGGTGTTGAGCCATTCTTAAAGAGCTTCCTTGAGATGACTACCTCTCCCCTGCCTCGTCGCGCGGGAGATGAAATAATCGACCCGTTTGACGAAAAATTCTCTGCCTTTGTTTTCAAAATTCAGGCGAATATGAACAAGGCACACCGAGATAGAATTGCGTTTATGAGAATTTGCTCAGGTAAATTTGAAAGAAACAAGGAATATCTTCACGTTCAGGGTAACAAGGTTGCAAAACTCAGCCAGCCCCAGCAGATGATGGCGCAGGAGCGCGAAATCGTTGACTGCGCTTATGCAGGCGACATCATCGGTGTATTCGACCCCGGTATTTTCTCCATTGGAGATACGATTTGCGACCCTTCGCGCAAGTTCACTTTTGAAAGAATCCCAACGTTTGCGCCCGAGCATTTCGCTCTTGTTGAGCAAAAGGATTCAATGAAGCGCAAACAGTTTGCAAAAGGTATGAATCAGATAGCACAGGAGGGTGCTATTCAGATGTTCTTTGAGCCAAATTCAGGTATGGAGCGCGTTATCGTCGGCGTTGTCGGTGTGCTTCAGTTTGAGGTGCTTGAATATCGCTTGAAGCACGAATACGGAGTTGATATTATTCGCCGTCCGATGCCTCAGGCATACGTTCGTTGGATTGAAAATGAGAATATTGACATAACAAAGCTCACCCTTGACACCGACACCAAATGGGTGCAGGATTTCAGAGGAAATAATCTTCTTATCTTCCCAAGAGAATGGAGTATTCGCTGGGCGCTTGAAAAAAATAAGGATTTGGTGCTTAAGGAGTTCCACGAAAAATAATAAAAATATAACCGTGCAGTTTTTTGCACGGTTTTTTTGTGTCAAATTTTGATTTGTCGGGGAGTTAGTTGAGTTAAAACCGCTCGCGCCGCTTGGGCTCGCGCTTTTGAAAAAGCGCGGCAAAACAATCGCGTGGGTTTCTACTGACTCGACGTAAATTTTCAATAATTTGCGAGCAAATTATTGGTTCAACCAACAAAACACTCTTATGAAAACGAGTTTTCAACGAGTATTTTATTGTTTGAACTACGAAAACCAAATCAAAGATTTGTTTT
>JAGBYG010000237.1 GCA_017628875.1 Clostridia bacterium | reverse complement strand
TTGGGCGCGCCACTATATGTTTGCACTTATTTTACGCGCGGCGTCATAGCGCTACAAAAGCTTTTTGGTGTCGGGGGTTCCCCGAAGCGAGCAGGCGCAGCTTTGGGGGTTCACAGGGCTTTTTCTCGAAAAAGTGACAATTCTTTTCTCTGTAACTTCTTCTCTATAAATCCCAATCTATCACAAAACCCTCAAGCGGATACTTGAGGGTTAATTTTGTTTATTTTGTTTTTCTCAAATTAAGAACTCTGACGATTGCGGGGCAAAGAACGATGTTTGTAATCATTTCAAACAAGAAATTACCGCCCACAAGACCCAAGAACATATACTCAATAGTATTTTCAAAACCAAAGGCAAGCCCCCACTCTTCAATCGTCTTAAAGAAGAAGATGAAGCATCCGATAAGGAACACACCCGTATTTACAACGGGACACACAATAGCCGCGGCAAAAACCGCAAGATATTTGTTCTTTTCCTTAAGTAAATTATAAACGAGTCCTGCACAAAGTCCGCAGAGTGTACCCTTTGTTAGAACCGTGATAACAGTTCCAATGGCATTAACGGTAAGGAACGCCGCCGCGTCACCGTTAAGAAGCACCACCATTCCGAACACAAATCCAAGCCACGCGCTCACCTTTGGTCCACACATCGCAGCGCCCACAACTATTGGCATAAGCACCAAGCTGCACTGGAATGGGCCAAGTCGAACGAAAGAGCCCATAAACTGCAAAATAACCACCAAAGCGGTCATAAGTGCAGCGAGAACTAAGGTCTCGGTTGACATTCGTTTGTTTGTTTTTGTTTGCATAAAATTCCTCCTTGCTGTCGTCCATTAAAGGTACAACGCTAAAAAATTTATATTAACTTCAAACGAAGCTTTAAACAACAAATCAATTATTTATTTTTCAAATATATCAAATTAAGTCCCTTAAGAACAAGATATTCGTCAACAACCATCTCGTGATTGCAATGGGGCGCGATAACGGAAGCATATCCACCCGTTACAATAACAGGCAATTTTTCTCCAACTTCAGAATTAATGCGGTCAATCATTCCGTCAATCATACTCGCGTGACCAAAAATTATGCCCGATTTCATACAGTCAACCGTATTTTTACCAATAACGGTAGCAGGCGCTTCAAGTCCAACTTGAGGAAGCTGTGCAGTTCCGTTAGCAAGTGCCTTAAGTCCCATCATAACACCGGGGATAATCGAAACACCGATAAACGCGCCGTTTTTGTTGGTAACGATCATCTTTGTTGCCGTGCCAATGTCAATGATAAGGGTGGGGGCAGAGTAAAGCATATTCGCCGCCACACAAGAGCATATCAAATCCGCACCAACGGATGAGGGCGAATCGCAAAGAATTCCAATACCGGTCTTAATTCCGGGACAAACCATAAGCGGCTCAACGCTGTATGCGAGTTTAATTGCCGACTTCATAATTGTGTTGAGAGGTGGAACAACACTTGAAATAATAGCGCCTTCAACATTTTTTCTTTCAACACCGTGAAGACTTAAAATATTGAGTATCTTGCTCGCATATTCGTCCTCGGTCTTTGTTACGTCGGTTGATAAACGAACAACGAATTTGAGCTCGTCACCCTCAAAACCGCCAAGAGCAATGCTCGTGTTTCCAATATCTATCGCTAAATTCATCTTGTTTCCTCCCTTCTCTTTTTCCAATTTTGAATTATAGCATAAACTTCAAATATTGTCAATACTTCAAATTTTGATTTATCGGGGAGAAGTTAGAAAGTGAAAAATTGGTCGCTTTTGAAAAAGCTCCGCAAAACTTTTGTGGCGCTTTGCCCAACAGAAATATTATTTGTGCTAAGTCCACAGACTCCGCGCAACTCGCGTGACTCACTTCTTCGCGCTCGTCACAAATGTTTTTACCGCACGAGTG
>JAGBYG010000236.1 GCA_017628875.1 Clostridia bacterium | reverse complement strand
GAAGTTATCTGCACTTGAATATGCGCTTACAGATACCTGCGCACCATCAGCTACGTTCAATGTGATGATTGTACCAGTGTTAACCTGTACCCAACCACCGCCGTTGTCGGCAAACTTACCGTTTGTATCATCAACAGAAAGTCCTTCGTATTCACCGATTGCCTTCTGAATGTTAGCTCCTGTTGCGGAAAGGTCGATAGTTGTTGTTTCACTATATACTACCGCATACTTAACTGTAATCGCCTTCAAATAATCGTTTGCTGTACAAGTGATTGTGCAAACACCGTCAGCAATTACGATAGTGAAGTTATCTGCGCTTGAATATGCGCTTACGGATACCTGCGCGCCCTCAAGTACGTTCAATCTAATGATAGTACCTGCATTTACCTGTGTCCAACCGCCACCGTTATCTGCAAACTTACCGTTTTGGGCATTGATGAAAAGTCCATTCCATTCAAGTGCTTCGCCCTGAATGTCTGCTCCGCTTGCAGAAAGGTCAATAGTTGTTGTTTCGCTAAATACAACGGGATACTTGATTGATAATGAATAGAAATAGTTATTACCCTCTGTGTGAGAAATTGTAATTACACAATCCGTTCCTGCCACATAAGTGAAGTGTTCCTCAGTAAGACCTTCAAACGTAATGTCACCATCGCTAAGATTATATGATGTGTATCCGGAGTAGCCGTGAACTGAAACCTCAGCACCCGCTCTAACTGCAAATGAGAACGAACCGTTCTTAATCTGTGAGTTGTTTCCGCCGTTGTCACCGATTGTGATACCTGAGAAATCAATAACAGAATCCTTATAGTTACCTGCAGAACCGAAGTTTATAGTTGTGCTTTCCTCTATATACGTGGGAAGCTTTAAGTCAATATATGTGATATAGGACTTATTGTATGCAGGAGCTTCTTCAGTACCAACGTTAACTGCTTCGATAATTACTGTTGTAGGATAAGCAGGAGTAAATACATACTGAGCATTTGCATTCATTTCAACGGTTTGACCATCAACATAAACCAAAAGCTGACCGTAGTTTGTGTCATAGCCCTGAATTGTAACTGTTGCAAGTGCGGGAGCTATAAAGATGATCTGAGAAGTAGCATCAAGCTGTGCGCCGCCACTATGAGTCTTGAAAGTGCCGGTAATAGACATACCGGGAATGGATTCAAGGATACCTGTTACGTCGCCTTCATCAGATGAGCCACCGAATACATATTTGCCTTCAGCAAGAGGGCATTCAATTATAATAGAAACAAGATAGTTGTTGGAAAGACCTGTGTAAACTACTGTGCAATCTTCCGCGAACATAACACCCATTGCTTCGCTACAGATTGTAAGTCCTTCTTCACCCTCTTTACCAATGGTGTAAGAAGCATACTGTGTATTAGCATAAGGAATAACAGTAACTACTGTTCCTGCCTTAACCTTGAAGGAGATTGTACCTGTAATTTGGATTTCAGCACCATTATGTCTTACAGAACCTTCAATTGTAACCTTGGGATTGCTCTGTACTGCTGCAAGACCATCGGGTGTTGAGAAATCAAGAATCGTATTTTTTGAAATTTCAGGTCCTGCATTAGGATCTTCGTAAGTTACCTTAACAGTAACACTCTTACCCTCGTAAGAGATAACGATTTCATATTCGCCTTCAGCATTCATATTAACTGCAGAAGAATCAACTGTATATCCGGTTACGGGAATGATAGAATTATCAGAATAGTAACCTTTAACTACAGCACCTTCAAAAGAAAACTCTGTTCCGAGTGTGTAGTTTACGTTCATACCCTCAACCTTGATCTCATTAAGAGTAGGAGCTTCGGGAGCTTCGCTATTGGGATCGATAATGATGGAGTAGATGTAAAGGTCACCTGTTGAAAGGAGAGTAACCTCTGTATCCTCAGCATAGTACTGAGAAAGCATATTAGCACTTGCTGTGCCAACACCGTTAAGTGTGAAATAATTGTAATTAGGATACGTTTCAATAGTAACTGTTGTTCCTGCTTTAACTGTGAACTTAATAAACGCGCCTGCCTTCATATTGAGGGAGTTTGCGTTGGAGTTCCAAGCAACGTTACCGTTTTCAGCACTAATGAGAAGTCCGTCCCATTCAAGTGTTCCGCCTTTTGCAATTGTAGTTGTTGTATCGAATGTGTGGGAAGTTCCGGTTGCGCTTGAGCTACCATTGAAATAGTAATAATCTCTATCGTCAACTGCAACCTCTGTTGAATTAGGATCCCAAGGATCAAGATAACTCACATTACCGTTGATCGTGCCGTAAATTACTGCGAAATCAGCATATTTAGCAGCTTCTTCAGCAGTAAGCATTCTCATACCTGCAACTGCTTCGGCAATAGCGCCTGCGCCTGTGTTATTGTATTCAACGAATTGAACTGTTTCATCTGTAGGATGAATACCGTTCATAGAGATATATCTCTTATTCTTATTTTCAGCAGAATCGTAACCGTCAAGAGAGATATGTGCACCGATTTCGGAGTTGATAACCGCAACTGCAGCATAAGCGCCCCAGGTACGACCGATTGCAGTCTTACCTTCCATAACGCCCTCGTCAGCAGTGAACTTACATCCGTCAAAGATTGCACCGTAAACGATGGAGTCAGCCGCGCCCTTGTTAGAGCCCTTGAAGGCTGTAAGGTAACCTGCTGTTCCCTGGTCATCCTTACTTGTATCGATCGTATGGATTGTACAATTCTTGAAATATGTTGTATTATTTGTACCGAAAATGAAGTCTGTATAACCTGAAATAAATACATTTTCGAAATACTGACGACCTGTGAAGAGCTCGAGAGTATCCTGGATAGCAAGGAGAGCACCATTCTTCATAATGAAGCGATCCGCCTGAACGAGAAGCGCAAGGTTACGCTCAATTGCAAGTCCTGCTGCATCAAGTCTTTCCTGTGTATTCCAATAGTTAGAGATTGTAAGGTTTTCAATCACACAGTTAACTGCGCTTTCTCTTACCGCAACAGTAGCTGTGGAGTCGGTTGTATGTGTAAATCCACCTTCATCAACAAGACCGTAGAGAGAATCCCATTCGATTGTTGTCTTGTCTGCGCCTGCACCTCTGATTGTAAGGTTGGGGATTGTAATTTCAAGTTTTTCTGCATAATAACCCGCGTCAATCTCAATAACCTTTTTAGCAGAGGGCTCTGCTTTTGCAAGGAATTCAAGTGCCTGGTGAATTGAAACGAACATATTGTATCCGTCAACGATATCACCGGATTTTTCTATATCGTAGGATTGGTTAACTCTTACCTGATATACACCATCAACGATGGAGTATTCTTCATCAACAACGCTTGTATAGATTGTAGCAGAAACGCCATTAGAAGCAATGGTGAGTTCCTTTCTGCCTGCAGTAGTGGAATCAAATCCTGTAATCGTATAATCGTCAACTACGAATTTAAGTGACTTTTCGCCACATTTTGCTACTACACTAACAGTAAGTCCTGCTGTATCAAGCTCTTCACCGATAAAGTAAATAAGCTTCCATGAGTGATTATAATAAACGCCATTGCCTGCAGAAGAATTCTGAGCAAGCTTTTCAATAGCATTAAGACCGAGATCAAGAGATTCGGGTGCGAAAACACTTACCGTATATTTAATAGGATCGTAATCCTTGTATGTGATAACAACCTCGTATTCACCTGCCTTGCTCATATCAACCTTGCTTGTGTCGATAGTAACGTTTGCAAGAGCAAGAGAATCTGTCTTACCGTTTTCATATGTTGCGTTAAGCTGAAGCTTGGATGTATCAAGAGCTTCTCCAACAAGGAAGTCTGTCTGACCGGGAGAAACAAGCTCAAAGCCGTTTTCGGGAGCAACTGCAACTACGCATTTAAGTTCAAGATAGAAAACGTCGATAGTACCGCTTACGCGAGCTATAGTCCAAACGCCCTCGGTAACGTCAAGCTCAACCATATATGTGGGGCTTCCACCGTCTGTACCGGGAATTTCAACTTCGCTAACCGTTCCGTCGGGAGCAGTAATTTTAACGTACTGTACTGCCGCACCGCTCGAACCGTTCTGAACGATAAATCTGAGCTTACCTGTTCCGGGAACGTTAACATTAATAGCGCCTGCAGCCATCTTTACAGACTTTGTATATTCAACGCCCTCATAAGTTTTTGTTCTGTTTCTTACTTCAGTACCTGAAACGATAGTAAACTTGCCGTTTACCTCGTCCTCTGAACGAACGCCTGCTTCAACGTCGCTTACGTTGAAAGTATATTCAACTTCTTCGAACATTACCTTTTGGCAAACGTCACACTTGAGGTCGCCATCTTCATCCTTATGCTCTGTGCATACGGGAGGCTGAGGTGCGGGAACTGCTTCACCGCAAACATCACATTTTTCGTCGCCGTCCTCGTCCTTATGCTCTTCGCATACAGGAGGTTCAGGTCTTGGAAATTCTTTGCCACAGTTGTCGCAAAGATAGTCGCCATCACCGTCCAAATGCTCGGGGCATTTTGTTGTAGGTTCAGTTGGAGTCGGATCGTCGCCACCAAACCAATCGCACGAAGCGAGTACCGTCATAAACATGCAGCTTATGATAAGGAGTGCTAAGATTTTTTTCATAGTATTTTCCTTTCTTGATTATGTAAATTTTCCAAGCTATTGCTCGGGATATAATCATTGTTTTTATTTTAACACTATATTTTAATTTTTGCAATAGGTTTTTATTAATTTATTACATATTTTTATGCAAACTTTTTAAATCATTGTGCATTTTTCACAATTTCAACACTCCTAAATTAGATGTATTAAATATACTTGTAATTATTTTGCTATTTTTCCATCAATTTCATTCCCCTCGTATCTTAAAATTTTCATTTTTCGGGGAAAAATAAACACAAAATGTAAGGGTAAAATGCAAAATTAATTTGGCAAACGCAAATGTTTGTGATAAAAATCAACAATGTTGTGAGGAAATCCTCAAAGACATCAAAGAAATATCAATATTAAACAAAATGGAGGCATTAATTATGGCAAGATTTACTCTTCCTCGCGACCTCTTCCACGGAAAAGGCGCACTCGAAAACCTTAAAAATCTTCAGGGTAAAAAAGCAGTTATCGTCGTTGGCGGCAGCGCAATGAAGCGCAACGGTTTCCTTCAGAGAGCAGAAGACTATCTTAAGGAAGCAGGAATGGAAGTTAAAGTTATTGAAGGTGTTGAACCCGACCCCTCTGTAACAACAGTTATGAACGGCGCAGCTCTTATGGCTGAATTTGAACCCGACTGGATCGTAGCTATGGGTGGTGGTTCTCCCATCGACGCTGCAAAGGCAATGTGGATTAAGTATGAATATCCCGAAACAACATTCGAGCAGATGTGCGTAGTATTCGGTCTTCCCAAGCTTCGTACAAAAGCCAAATTCGTTGCTATTCCCTCTACATCAGGTACAGCTACAGAAGTTACAGCTTTCTCTGTAATCACAGACTATGACAAGGGTATCAAGTATCCCCTTGCTGACTTTGAAATCACTCCCGACGTTGCTATCGTAGACCCCGACCTTGCAGAAACAATGCCCCAAAAGCTTGTTGCTCACACAGGTATGGACGCTATCACACACGCAGTTGAAGCATACGTTTCTACAGCTAACTGTGATTTCACAGATCCCCTTGCAATCTTTGCTATCACAATGATTCAAAGAGATCTCGTTGGTTCTTACAATGGCGATATATCAAAGCGTGCTTCTATGCACAATGCACAGTGCCTTGCAGGTATGGCATTCTCTAACGCGCTTCTTGGTATCGTTCACTCAATGGCTCACAAGACAGGCGCTGCATTCGACGACTACGGCGCACATATCATTCACGGTGCTGCTAACGCTATGTATCTTCCCAAGGTAATCGCGTTCAATGCAAAGAACGAGGTTGCA
The DNA here is from genome assembly GCA_017628875.1 of Clostridia bacterium. Classification (GTDB taxonomy): domain Bacteria; phylum Bacillota; class Clostridia; order Oscillospirales; family CAG-272; genus RGIG4608. The sequence continues at coordinate 7,726 of JAGBYG010000236.1, read as the reverse complement.
AAGGCACGTTACGGTGTTATCGCTGATTATATGGGTCTTGGCGGTGCAAACGATGACGAAAAGGTTGCAAACCTTATCGCTTACCTTCGTCAGATGAATAGCGACCTCAACATTCCTCAGTGCATTAAGCACTACGGCGCAGACAGCTATCCTTGCGAACAGGGCTTTGTTCCTGAAGAAGTATTCCTTGCAAGACTTCCCGAAATCGCAAAGAACGCAGTTGCAGACGCTTGCACAGGCTCCAACCCCCGTCAGCCCTCTGTTGAGGAAATGGAAAAGCTCCTTAAGTGCTGCTACTATGACCTTGAGGTTGATTTCTAATTAAAAATATATCATTAAAACCGCCAAGCAATTGGCGGTTTTTGTTGACAAAACGAGAGTTTTGTGCTATACTTTTAAAAAAATCTATGTAAAGGAACAATTATATGAATTCACCTATGCTCATCGGTATCGCAGGCGGCACAGGAAGTGGAAAATCCACTTTTGCAGAACGCTTGCTTGCCTTATTTCCTGAAGAAATTACTGTAATATCCTACGATAATTACTACAAGCCGCAGGATCATCTTGAATTTGAAGAAAGAACCAAAACGAACTATGACTGCCCCGATGCGCTCGACACAGACCTTCTTGTTAAGCATCTCCGCTCCCTTCGTGACGGAGAAGCAGTTGAAGTTCCGAATTACGATTTTAAAATTCACACAAGAAAGGCAGATCTGACTCACCTTGTTCCCTCTCCAATTATTATTGTTGACGGAATTTTGACCTTCCACGATGAGCGCCTTCGCGAGATGTTTGATATCAAAATTTTCACCGATGCAGATGCCGACGAAAGAATTTTAAGACGTCTTCGCCGCGACGTTAACGAGCGCGGACGTGATATTGACGGAGTTATTTCGCAGTATCTTGGCACCGTTAAACCAATGCACGGAATTTACGTTGAGCCGACAAAAAAATATGCCGATATTGTCATTAACGGAGGCAAAAACAAAACCGCGCTTGACATAGTTGCAACAAGAATTGCAAAAAGACTTGCCGAAGAAATATAATTAAACAAAATTTTTGCACCTCAAATTTATTTTGGGGTGTTTTTTTTGTTGTGCAATATAGACAAAAAAATGGTTTTTTATTGGTAAAATCTAAACAAATCATCAAAAGTTAGTAAAAAACAGTCATACGCTGTTAAAAAAATAACAAAAAGTGTTGACTTTTACCACTTATTTGTGATATAATAAGCTGCTGTATTTTGGGCGTGCAATTATTTATTAATATGTAGACCGTTTTATTTGAGCGTACACGGTCAACAATGTTTATAGATATACTCGCACAAAAAATCACAGAAAATATTAATTTTCTATTAAGAAAGGAAAAAACAAAAATGAAAATGAACAAAAAAACTCTCATCATCGCTGTTGTTGCAGTAGTAGTTGTACTTGCAGTAGTTCTCGCTCTCGTTCTTGCAGGTGGCAACAAGGAAACTCCCACAACAACAACCAGAACAACAACTACAACAGGTAAACCCAACCCCACACCCACAGAAAAAGAATATACTCTTGGTATGGGCTTCGCATTCGGTGAACACACAAACGCTCAGATCAATGCTACAATCGCAGTAGTAGTTCTTGACGCTAACGGTGTTATCGTTGATTGTAAGCTCGACGCTGTTCAGAACAAGTACACACTTGATTTTGACAACGAAACATTCAACTTCTCAGTTCTTGAAACAAAGATGGAGCTTGGCGACAGATACGGTATGGCAGGCAAGGTTGATAACAACGGCGACGGTGTTATGCTTGAATGGTACGACCAGGTTTACGCTCTTGAAAGCTACTTGGAAGGCAAGACACTTGCACAGGTTCAGGCTATTGAAACACAGCTCGTAAACAACCACTACATCGCTAAGGACGAAGCTCTTCTTGAAGCAGGATGCACAATCCAGATCACAGACTTCATCGCAGCTGTAGTTAAGGCTTGCAACGATGATCAGAGCGTTAAGTTCTCTACAAGCAAAGAATTCACAGTTGGTATCGGTGCTAACAGCGCAGATAACGGCACAGCATACAATGATAACGGTGTTACAGTTAAGATGAACGTTGACTTCGCAGCTACAGTAGTAGTTGACGGCAAGATCGTTGCTGCTCTTAACGACGCTTACCAGCCTGCAGTTTCTATCGACTGGGATAACGTTGTAACAAACGCAGGTGACCAGAGAACAAAGAGAGAAAAGAAGGAAGACTACGGTATGGCTGGCAAAGTTGACAACAACGGCGACGGCGTTAAGCTTGAATGGTACCTTCAGTCCGCAGCTTTCTCTGCTCACGTTGTTGGTATGACAGGTGCAGAGGTTGCAGCTATGGAAACAGAGCTTGTTAACGACCACTACATCTCTACAGACGCTGACCTTCTCAACGCAGGATGCTCTATGCAGATCACAGGTCTTATGGCAGTTGTTGCTGAATCTGTAACAAACGGAAGATAATTTAAACTAAATCAAGGAGATTACCACTTTGAAACAGTTTTTTAAAGAAAACTACAAGGTGATAATCTGCGTATGCATTCTTTTAGGGCTGCTCGCCATTTTCTTGGCAGTAAGCCCTAAAAGTCCGCAAGAGCAACCTTCTCAAAACAATCCTGAAAGCTTAAAAGCTGGTACGGGAGTTGAAAATCGAGTTCTTTTTGACACAATCTCTTACATTTACACGTATGCAGGTGACTCAAAAGAACAGTTTGATGCTAACTGCGAGGAGGTTTGGTCCATCCTTGCAGAGTATCACCAATTATTTGACATTTATCATGAATATAGCGGCATTAACAATCTTTGTACGCTCAATAAAAATGCCGGCGGAGAGGCTTTGGAGGTTAGTCCAAAGCTTATTGACTTTTTATTGTATGCTAAAGAGCTCTACGTTTTAACTAACGGAGAGATGAATATTATGATGGGGGCAGTTCTTGTTCCGTGGCACGATGCGCGTGAAAACAATTCCTTTAAGGGATTTTATTGCGAATATTGTCACAAATTCTCCTCTGCGAGAATAGTAACTGATGGCAAATGCCCGAAACAAGATCCTGATTACCCGAATGATGACGAAAAAAAGTGTGGAAGACCCGTATTTCCTTTCGAGGATGTGTTGGCAGAAAAATCACAACACATATCTATTGACTCTCTTGAAATAGATACCGTAAACAACACGGTAAGAATAGCCGACAAGGATGCTCGCATCGACGTTGGTGCTCTCGGTAAGGGCTATGCCACAGAGCTTGCAGCAAAGCATCTTGAAAGTAAAGGAGTAAATTCCTACGTTCTCAATATTGGCGGAAATATTCGTATCGTTGGTACAAAGCCCGATGGCTCAGGATGGCCAACCGGTATTAAAAATCCAAAATACTATGACTCCCCAAATCCTCAATGTGCCGATTTCGGACATTATGACGTGAACAAGGATTCTAAATGCGATGCTTGTAATGAAACCCAATTCGTTAAAAAAATAATCATCTCAAATGTTTCTTGCGTCACAAGTGGCGATTATGAACGAAAATTCATTCAAGACGGAAACAAGTATCACCATATCATTGATAAAGATACATTGATGCCCGCCAAATATTTTTCATCAGTTACCATTTTAACAAAAAATTCAGGACTTGCAGATGCACTTTCAACCGCTCTTTTCTGTATGAGCTATGAGGAAGGACTTGCACTTGTTGAAAAAATCGGAAACGTTGAAGTTCTTTGGGTTTATTCCGACGGAAGAACGGAAATGACACAGGGCTTTGAAGCTCTTTTGATGGACTAAAATGAATCGCTTCGGGCGATTCATAAATCATCTCTTAAAAAATAGGGGTGATTTACCAATCGTCCGAAACAAAGTTGTTTATATAACTTTTATATATAAAAAATTAAAATAAAAAACTAAAAGGAGTAAAGAGAGAATGAAAAACATCTCATCCTTGCACGTGCCCCACAATAAGCACACGGACAAGCTCGATCCTATAAGAATCGCAGTTCCCTCTGAAGTTGTGCTTCCTATGAATATGCATTCGGGTCACGATGCAGAGCCAATTGTAAGCGTTGGTGACTACGTTCGCGTAGGTCAGCTCATCGCTCGTGAAGAAGGAAGATTCTCTTCCCCCGTTCACGCAACAGTTTCAGGTACTGTAGTTGAAATTGCTCCCATTAAGCACGGTGACGGCAAAGAAGTTATCGCAATCCGCATCGAAAGTGACGGAAAAATGGAAGCAGATCCAAATCTCAAAGCACCCGTTATCAATAACTGCGACGAATTTCTTCAAGCAGTGAGAGAAAGTGGTGTTGTTGGTCTTGGTGGTGCGGCATTCCCCACTTGGGCAAAGTTTAACGAAGCTAAAAACCCCGATTACAAGGTTGACACAGTTCTCGTTAACGCTGCAGAGTGCGAACCCTACATCACAAGTGACCACAAAATGATGACACTTCATCCCGACCTCATCGCAGATGGTATTGAATACCTTAGAAAGTATATGAGCGAATATCTTGGCGAGGCGGTTTTCAAAATCTGCATCGAAAAGAACAAGCCCGATGCTATCGAAGTTCTTAAAAAGACATTTGAAGGCAAGGACTACGTTGTAATCCACGAGCTTGACGCAATTTATCCTCAAGGCGCAAAGCAGGTAATGCTTTACAATGCCACAGGCAGAGTTGCAGTTGCAGGTAAGCGTTTCCCCTCTTTTGGTGCGCTTATTATCAACGTTTCATCTCTTGCAAAGATGGCAGAATACCTCAACACAGGTATGCCCCTTGTTGAAAGAATCGTTACTATTGACGGCCCTGCAGTTACTGAGCCCAAAATCGTTATCGCACCCATCGGAACAAGAATCAGCTACCTTATGGAGCAGGTTACCGTTGAGGGCGAAATCGGCAAGGTTGTTGTTGGCGGTCCTATGAACGGTACTGCTGTTTTCTCAACTGAAAGCCCCATCGTTAAGGTTGCTAACGCAGTTCTTATCTTTGGTGAAAAGGAATCCGTTCTTCCCGATTACTCTGCTTGTATTCACTGTGGCAGATGTATCGACAAATGTCCCATCAATATCGACGTTGTAAGCGTTGAAAAACACCTTCGCAATCCTAACGAGGCAAAGCGCGAAAAGAGACTTATTGAAACAGGTGTTCGTCAATGCGTTGACTGTGGATGCTGCTCCTACGTTTGCCCTGCAAATCGTCCTCTTCTTGCTTGGAACCAGGATGCAAAATGGTGGCTTAAGCAGTATGCAGCTTCTAAAAGAGAAGGAGGTCAGAACTAATGAAACAGCTTCACGTATCTAACGCTCCTCACATTCATTCAGGAGATTCTACACAAAAAATAATGCTTGACGTGGTAATTGCTATGTTCCCCGCTGCTGCCGTATCGGTAGTTCTTTTCGGACTTAAGGCGTTTTGGATCATCGCAACCTGCGTTATCTCAGCAGTTCTTTCAGAATATCTTTTCAATCTTGTTTGTGGTAAGAAATCCACAATTCACGATTTGAGCGCGGTTGTTACTGGTCTTCTTCTTGCGCTTAACCTTAGCACAAGAGTTCCCCTTTGGCAGTGTGCACTCGGTTCGGTTTTCGCAATCGTAATCGTTAAGGGCGTTTTCGGTGGTATCGGTAAAAATATCGTTAACCCCGCAATCGCGGCTCGTGTTTTGATGCTTCTCACCTTCACAACAGTTGGTGGCGGCGCAAATCCCACACTTCAGGGCAAAGACGTTCTTGTAAGCTCCGCAACTCCTCTCGTTGGTCTTAACGAGGGTGTACAGAGCGCAACACTCGGTCAGCTCTTCTTTGGTACACACGGCGGTACAATCGGTGAAACTTGTGCGCTTGCACTCATTCTCGGTTTCATCTACCTTGTAGTTCGCAAGGTAATTAAGTGGTATGTTCCCGTAGCTTATGTTGCTACAACATTCCTTTGCTATATCGTATTCACAGGCAGCTTTACACTCGCTCTTTCACACGTTCTTGCGGGCGGTCTTCTTCTCGGTGCTATCTTTATGGCTACCGACTACGTTACTACTCCCGTAACAAACAAGGGCAGAATTGTATTCTGTGTAGGATGCGGTCTACTTACATTTATTATCAGACAGTTTGGTGATTATCCCGAAGGTGTTTCAATCTCCATTCTCGTAATGAACCTTCTCGTTCCCTTTATTGAGAAGCTCACAGCTAAAAAGACTTTAGGAGGTATTGTATAATGACAACTTCTGAATTTCTTAAATCAGCTGCTATAATCGTAGTAATTTTACTTGTGTTCGGTCTTGCGGCTTTCGGTCTCAACTTCTACACACAGCCCCTTATCGAAGCAAACAATGCAGGTGCAGCTAACGGCTTGCTTGTTGAAGTATTGCCAAACGGTAAGAGTTTTGAGGAAATCGACCTTTCAAGCGCAGCTTTCCCCGAAAACGTTCTTAAAGCACACAAGGAAACAAACGGTGCAGGATTTGTATTCGAAGTAACTGCAACAGGTTATCAGGCAGGTCTTGTTATCAGAGTCGGAGTTGATGCAGAAGGCAAGGTAACCGGCTCAACAGTTGTTTCCTCAAACGAAACTTGGGGTCATGAAACATCTCTTAACGGCGCATACAACGGTAAGGATTCAAGCACTCTTGAGCTTATTATCGCTGCAGGCGCAACACCCGGCAGTGATACATCCGAAGGTTACCACAAGGCAATCGAAGGCGCACTTAACGCATACGTTATCGCTGCGGGCGGTAAGCTCGATCCCACAATTGTTTTTGAAGGCCTTATCCCTTCACTTCACACAGGTCTTGTAAATAACGGTGCACTCGTTGCAGACGAAGTGGCTGCAAGCGGAAATATCGTTAAGGGCTGGATGTCCACAAATACAACCGGTGCAGCTTATGCTATGACCAAGGGCGAAGAAACATTCCTTGTTCTTGTAAACAATGCTGGTGAAGCTGTGGTTTACGACGTTGAAAAGAATGACGTAACCGATGCTCACGCAGATCTCGTTGCAGAAGCCAAGGCAGCATTCGGAGAGGTAAGCAACACTCTTGCTACAGGTGTTAAGAGAAAGATTAAATCTCTCTTTGGCGAAGATGCTCAGAACAACGCAGCCAAGCTTTCGTTCTCAACGTTTAATTCAGTTTCCGTAGCTGCTACATTTGAAGCAAACGGTGAAACAGTTTATATGTTCCAAACAAAAGCCCTCTTCTATAACAACCACGTTATGACTGCCTATGTATTCATCACAGAGGACGGCAAGATTTTGAAGGTTGATATATCCACACTTTTCGAAGAACCTGAATATATTCCCAATTTCAACGGTGCGCCCGATGGATACCTTGACGGATTTACAGGCGTTACTGAAGATACGTTCAATGCCGACGATACATTGATTGGCGGTGCTACAATGTCATCTAATGCAGTTAAGCAGGCAATTGAAGATGCATTTGCAGCATTTAATTCCATTAAAGGAGGAGAACAATAATGAGTAACAAAATTTATATGCTTAGAAAAACCCCCTCTCCCCTTCTTGTTCTTGCGGCAGGATTTGTAATGGCCTCAAGTTCAAACATAAAAGCGGCTCTCGGTATGGGTGTTGCAGTAATCGTTACACTTCTTCTTTCGTCAGTTGTAATTTCTGCGCTCCACAAAATCATTCCAACAAACGCAAGACTTCCCATCTACGGTCTTATCATTACCGGTTTTGTAACCCTTAACGATATGCTTATGCAGGCGTGGTGCCCTGTTGTTG
>JAGBYG010000235.1 GCA_017628875.1 Clostridia bacterium | reverse complement strand
TATGATCGCCTGCGGCGAGTTATGAGTTATGATACGCTTCGCGTAGTTATGATGCACCTTCGGTGCAGTTTGAAGTAACAGGGCGATCATATCATAACGAGTGCGAAGCACTCTCATAACATTTGGCGAAGCCAAATTCATAACTCTAAACTCATAACTTCTCATTCTCCATCTGCGAAACGAGTTGTCAGTTATGATCGCCTGCGGCAAGTTATGATTGGCTTCGCCAAGTTTGAAATTTCCTTCTGCTTGAGAAGGTGTGCAAAAATTACAGATAAAGGGGGAGCAATATGAAAAACAAAGCTGCCAAAAAAGCGATTGCCTCATACTATATTTTATCCCTTCTTTTAACACTTCCGTTGCTGATACCGATTTGGCTTATCAAAAATCCTCTTGGCGTGATTCTTTATTTCCTTTGCTTCCTGATCTATGTGAGGATAATCAAAAACTTTGCTGTGCAAGTAACCATTATGCCTTCGCTTTGGAAAGAGCTTGATGCTGAAAAATATGCTGCTATTATCAACTCAAAACCATTTTTTGTTCATTATTCCTATAAGCTGAATTTGTATTTGGCTGAAGGAGACTATCAAGCTGCTTACAACATCATTTCTTCTGTTTTGCTACAGCATAAAAACGTTCAGCAAAGAATTAACGGACATCTGTTGCTCTGCAGCATTTGCTTTGAACGTGGAGATTATGAAGGGTTGAAGGAGCATCTTGAGCAAATTGATAATTGTTTTAAGTATAACACCAAATTAAGACTTCCAAAGCAAACCAGAGAGGCATATGAATTTTACCGTGCTTTTTCTGACGGCAATTACTCATCGCTCTTGCCTATCTTGGAAAAAAGCATTGAAAAATACTCCAAAAAGAAAAGCAGAACGTATTTTGCCATTCTGCGACAATACAAATTAGCTGTTACCAAGCGAATGTCGGGCGACATTGATGAGGCGGTTGTACTTTTTAAGAACATTAAGGAAAAAGCCCCAAAACTTATTCTTTCAACACTTGCTCAAAAACAGCTTGATTATATTTCCGGAGTACTTGAAGAAACATCACCTGAACGGTTAGTGGTTACCGAAAATCACACTGTGAAATCACACCGCAAAGTGAATATTGCTTATTGTGTAGGCATCCTTCTTATACTTGGAGGAATAATACTTACTCAATTAGATTTTCCTAAACAAAAAGACAAGGATTTGAACTCTGTTGCTCAAATAGAAAAAACGATTGAAGACGAATACGAAGAATATCAAGTTTTGGGATATTTTTATATTTATTCCGATTATGCAGACGAAACCTATATGATGAGTATAGATTTGTTGTTTTTAGTGGAGGCAGATGGAAAACTTGATTTGCATACTCTGTATCAATTAAACGAAGAATATCACAACAATTTGAATGTAAAAGATATTCAAGTCGATAAGCATTATAAATACGAGACTTATTTTGCGCCTCGAAATGTGGAGTTTGTTTTAACGGAAAAGAAGCGTGATATTCCTGAGAATACATTGTATTATTACGAAATCGATGGATATTATTTTTGTGTAATCAGCATATCAGATTGATAATTTTTCTCATATGATATTTGTGAAACCTCTTATATTTATTCTGATTTTATGGTACAATGAATAACGTAAAAAATCCGTGCTTTCCGGGTGGTATCAGTGATACCAATTTGATACCGTTTTTGCAGAGACTCCATAGACGAAGCAGAAAAAGGCGGTCAAATCCCCCAAAAAACCGCGCGGAAAGACCTCAATTCACTCATTATAATGCTAATTTAAGCGAGTGGGAATAATCAAATAAGGTTTTCAAGTGGCTTGTTACGCTACACTATAATAACAGATAAAAAATCCTTGTGGATCAAATTCACAAGGATTTTTTATGTCATCCGATAAACACGGCGGATAACCTCTGAAAGACTGTTGAATATGCAAAAAAGCAATGCCGAGCCGATGCTGTTGCCGCTCTCCTTTTGATATTTATCATTCAGCAAAAACGCCACGCCGAACATTATGACCGACAGGGTGATGATACCGTGATACATTTTTATCTCCTATAATTTCGTATGGGAAGATTATACCTCCTGTCCGCCTCACTTGCAATAATTTGTTTCAATAAATATATGGATTTTTCTTGACTTTTCTAAAAAAAGTCCTTATAATCTAAAATTGATGGAAACACTTTATTTTTAATTTTGATCGTAAGGAGAAGCTATGTACTCACGGGTTTACGTTGAGATAACCAACGTCTGCAATATGAGCTGTTCATTCTGCCACGGACACTCTCGCACACCTCAGCAAATGTCTGAAGATCGCTTTTCGCAACTTCTTGACAAGCTTGACGGACAGACGAAATATATATATTATCACCTTATGGGAGAGCCGCTGACACACCCCAAGCTTCCCGATTTTCTGAAAATGGCGGCAGAGCGCGGCTTCAAGTGCGCACGAGCCAAGAAGCTGCTCGGACGATGTCGCCTGCATGCGCGTAGAGCCGGCGAC
>JAGBYG010000234.1 GCA_017628875.1 Clostridia bacterium | reverse complement strand
GGCGTTGGTGTAGTACAACCAGTTTGAGTTGAATTTACAGTTTGACCAGAAGGACAGCTTGAACAACTTGATGCTCCACCTGTTGAATATTTTCCAGAAGGACATTTTGTACAGCTTGAAGCTCCCGCACCACTATAGTATCCAGCATTACAAGCATTACATTCAATTTGGCCAACATTGTATTGATAAGTTCCAGCTGGACAATTTGTACAACTTGTAGCCCCAGCAGAAGAATATTTACCAGAAATAGCGAAATAACTATGCTTTGCAGTAGCAAATCACAGATTTTCGAGGTAAGGAGAAAATCGTATTGTGTTGTTTTGCTTTACAAAACAACACGATTTGCGCAAAATCTTGCGCGAAGCTGATCAAAAGTTTTGCCAAGCTTTTTCAAAAGCGGAATTCTTTACTTTGCAACTTCTCCCCGATAAATCCCAATTTATATACTCGCACGGATAATTATACTCTCAGACGCGAGCAAATATTGTCAAAAAGGGTGCAAATTTCAAAATTTGTATTTACTTATTGTAAATTTTATGATACAATAAATTTAATTATTCGACAAAACACATTTTTCTACATAAAATGTAATATCTTTATCAGAAAGGAAAAATGGCAAATGAGTTTAAAGGTTGTAAAATTCGGTGGCACGTCATTAGCCGATGCTGAGCATTTCAAACAGGTTGCGAGCATAATCAAGGCAGACCCATCTCGTCGCTACGTTGTTGCATCCGCGCCGGGAAAAAGAATAAGCAATGACGAAAAAGTTACGGATATGCTCTACAACTGCTACAATATGATTCGCAGACACGAGGACATAACCGATTATTATAAAAAAATAGTTGACAGATACACAAGCATCATAGCAGGTCTTGGCATTAATTTTGACATCACGGGCGAGCTTGAATACATCAAAAACGCTATGATGGCTCGTTCAGGACGTGACTTTGCTGCAAGCCGTGGTGAATATTTAAATAGTCTTATCCTTGCAAAATATCTTGGATTTGACTTCATCGATGCCGAAAACGTTATTTTCTTCAAGGAAAACAGCACGTTTGACGAAGAAAGAACCAACCTTGCCATGAAAGAGGAACTTGCAAAGCACGAACGCGCCGTTATCCCCGGTTTTTACGGCTCAATGCCCAACGGAACCATAAAAACCTTCTCTCGCGGTGGTTCTGACGTTACGGGCTCAATCGTGGCACGTGCTTGCTGTGCCGATCTCTATGAAAACTGGACGGACGTTTCAGGCTTTATGATGGCAGACCCAAGAATTATCAAAAATCCTCTCCCCATTTCAATGATAACCTATAAGGAGCTTCGTGAGCTTTCCTACAACGGTGCAACAGTTCTCCACGAGGACTCCATTTTCCCCGTCCAAAAGGAAGGAATTGCGATAAATATCAGAAACACAAATCACCCCGAGGACGCAGGCACAATGATCGTTCCTTTTGCGCAAGACTATAATAGCGAGCACGTTATAACAGGAATAGCAGGCAAAAAGGGATTTTCTGTAATCAATATTGAAAAGAACCATATGGGCGCAGAATTCGGATTTGCTATGCGCGTTTTCAAATGCCTTGATCAGTATGAAATTCACACCGAGCATCTCGCGTCAGGTATCGACCTTATGAGCCATATCGTTCCAGAAGCGGAGCTTAATTCAAAGCTCGACGAGTTTATTCCCGAGCTTCACAGGGTTACTGATGCCGACAACATTTCCGTTGACACAGGTCTTGCGCTCGTTGCAGTTGTTGGTCGCGGTATGAAGGAAACAAAGGGTACGGCTGCTCGAATTTTCACCGCAATTTCGAACGCAAACGTCAACGTGCGAATGATCGACCAGGGCGCGAGCGAGCTTAATATTGTTATTGCCGTTTATGAAAGCGACTACGAAAAGACTATTGAAGCTATTTACAATGAATTCGTAAAATAAATGAAGATAATAAACTATTTTGATACAGAAAACAAGGAATATTACCTCGAAAAAATCGCAAAAAGTGATTGGGATGCGGCTCATTTTCTACATTATTTACTAAAAGATAATAATTTTTTTGAGCTTGTGGGAGAAAATTCGCGCGTTCTTTTGCTCGTTGACGGTGAAAATCTCGTTTCATTCTGCACACTCGCAGAAAAAGATGACGTGCAGCCAACCGATTTAACTCCTTGGATTGGGTGGATATATACTTTTCCCGAATATCGTGGAAAGCATTTGGCAGGCGAATTACTCGCGCACGCAGAAGCACTCGCAAAGCTTGACGGCGCAACTTACACCCACATTTCCACCAATCACGTCGGTCTTTATGAAAAATACGGCTACGAATTTTTCATCACCGCCAAAGACGTAGAGGGCGAAGACACAAGAGTTTATAGAAAGAAATTATAAAAAAGTCCCGACAAAATCGGGGCTTTTGTTTTATAAATTGGGATTTGTCGGGGAGAAGTTAGAAAGTGAAAAAAAGTTCTTTTTGAAAAAAGAACCAAAAACTTTTTAAACGTTTGGGATAGTTTATTTCCACGCAAATCGTGTTGTTTTGTAAAGCAAAACAACACATAACGATTCTCTCCTTGCCTCGAAAATCTGTGATTTG
>JAGBYG010000233.1 GCA_017628875.1 Clostridia bacterium | reverse complement strand
GTTTCTTTTCTGCCAATTGCTTTATCAACAAATGAGCTAATTGCTTTGTCAACAAGTTCTCTCCAATTACCTTTGTCAATTTCAAAAAAGTTACGCGCAGAAACACTAACCACATCGCAGCTCTTCTTGGCGTAGTTTCTTACTTCTTTAAAAGATAGTATTTTAAGAAGCCGATAGCGTGATACGTAATGTCCATCAATTTCTTTGTGTATTAATATGGGTTGATTAGTGGGTTCCCAAATACCGATTTGCTGTGTATCATACGGTTTAAAGTCCGCAATAAAAAGTGCTACAAAATTTTCTTGCACATCTTTATTGTTTAGCCAATACGATTTCGTATCCAATTGCTTTACACAATTGGGTGCGTTGGTCGGTTCGAATATAGCGTTGCTATTTTCGCGCTGTTGTTTAGACATGGTCTGTGACACTACCATTTTTTTCTTGAACATAAAAAACCTCTTGAAATCATTTTTTATAAATTGCATTATATCACAAATTTCCTTATAAATCAACCACTCTCGCTGATCTTTTTGAATCGCTAACTTCGGTGATGCGTTGCGTATCGTTCAGGATAACCTCGATTATAAGAACTTTTACGCTTATAACCCGAGCTTTGATAAGAGATAACACGCATAACAAAAGGGGCTTTTTGAAAAAGCCCCTTTTAAAATCCCAAAAACTTTTAAATAATCAATCAAACTCTATAACAATATATGCGTATATGTCGCCTACATTATATCCATGTTCGTCCGTATTGTACATATCTTCGCCATTTCCCGAATAACCATACGAGGAAATGGTTTCGGCAACGGGATGAATCGACTTTACTCTCCCGCCTTTCTGCAACCAATCGTTGACGGTCTTTAATTCGCCATTTTTTACCCAAAATATTCTTTCCATAGCAACTCCGTTTTCGAAACGCACCGTTTGTTTTTGATGACACATTTCTTGTGATTTATGTAGATTTCACACATTTATTTAGCTCTTTCCCAAAAATATTCGCAATATTTATTTTTAAGATTATAAGCATTCGTGTTGGCGTCATTAGTTGGTATTATAGTTAAGTTTGTATTGTATCCGTATTTGTTAACACCCCAAGTGTGATTTGGTGAAAAAACAGCTAATTTTAGAGCGGTACAATTTTTAAAAGCGTTTATATATATCCTTTCCAATCCATCGCCAAAAGTTATATTGGTTAGATTTTTGCATCCAAGGAAAGCATTGCGTCCAATGAATCGTACACTGTCAGAAACAACCACTTGTTTAATTTCTAAATTATCGCTTAATGCATTATGTGCGATAATGGCAGTTTCGTTATTTATAAATAAATCCTCACAAGATTTTGCGGTCATTAAAACAACATAAGGATTTGATTGGTTTCCAAGATAAAGACCGTCATTAAACTCGTTATACTTTAAATTATCACAATCCTCAAAAGAATCTTTGGAAATATTTTCGATACTATTAGGAACGTTTATTTGTTTTAAAGAATCACAATTATAAAACGCTTTGGACTGTATCCCTGTTAAACCTTCGGTAATAGAAACTGTTTCGAGAGATATGCATCCGCTAAAAGCCTCCGTGCCAATTGTTAATACACTTGACGGAATTGAAACACTTATGATATTTGTACAGTCTTTAAAAGCATTCTCATATATTTCTATAACGGGTTTCCCATTGTATGTACTAGGAATAATAATGTCAGTATCTGTGGCCGTTCCTATTCCCCAAACAGAATATCCGTTGCCCCACATACACTCTCCAAGTCTAAGCCCCTTGGTGTATTCTTCGGTATTATTTGAGGGCGGTTTATTGTCATCGGGTGTTGGAATTACATATGTTCCAAAGCATACGCGTTTAAGAAGCAGGTAGTCAGCAGAATCGATAACATCGCTTCCGTTGATATCGGCGCGTGTGATTTCTTCGCCGTTCAACTTATATGTGCCAAAACACGCGCGTTTAATAAGAAGATAGTCCGCACTGTTGATTTCGCCGTCAGCGTTAACGTCGCCTATCGAAAATTCGGGTTGTTCGGCAAATACCGAAAACGCGGTCAAAAAAGATGCAATAGTCATAATAAGAGCAAGTGCAATAATCAAGACACGCTGTAAACTCATAATTCCCTCACCTTGTTAATCTTTTACTTTTGATGTTTTTATTTATTATACACGTTTCCAAAGACAGTGTCAATGTTTTGTGGGAGTTGATTTCGGTGACGCGCTTCGTATCGTTCAAGATAACCTCGATTACAAGAACTTTTACGCGTATAACCCGAGCTTTGATAAGAGATAACCTGTCATCCTGAGCGGAGACGGTTTTTAACCGTCGCAGTCGAAGGATATACCCTCATCGTTATATTCTTCGACTCGTTTCACTCGCTCAGAATGACACGGTTCGCATTGCTCGCTCGGAATGACACG
>JAGBYG010000232.1 GCA_017628875.1 Clostridia bacterium | reverse complement strand
CCCGTGACAAGAGTTCGCGCGGCTCTAATCGCGGCATCTCTGTTTATTTTTAAAACATTCATCAAACGCTCGGCGATTTTATCCACGCTTTCGCCCTGCAATATGCCTTGCAAAACTTCCGCATTGATTTTCTTCATATTCCACGGAATATCTTTTTTAGGGTCAAGCTTCTTATAAGGCAATAGGCTCGTGTCTGTCGTCGCCAAAAGTTTAACGGCATCAGCGTCCACCAAAGTGAAAGAATAGCCTCCAACGCCATCTACGGCACTCTCAAGCGCATTATAATTAATTGCATATACTTCGGGGAGTTTGCCGTTGACATAGGCAAGGGCGGTTTGGTTGACATTCAAAAGCTGTTTGGCGCATTGCTCTTTCATAGCGGTGAACTGCTTGCCATACATCAGCTTATTCTTGCGCCATTTCTTGTATTCGTCCTCGGCGATTTTGCCTTGTTCCAAAAGTTTCCGCTTTGCTTCGTCTTGCTTCTTGAATTTTGCAAAATACTCGTCGGCGGTCTTTTGAATTTCTTTCGATGCTCGGGAATAAATGGCAGACAGCCGCTTTTCCATTTCTTCCAACATTTCATCGGTTTTTAGGTGTGACTTGTCTGCCATATTTTACCTCATTCTTTTGTTAATAGTGCCGTCCAAGTTTCCGTGCCGCAAGAGCCGTCGATTTCAAGGTCACGCGACTCTTGAAACTCTCTCAAAGCCTTGTCGGTAGCAGGACCGAAAGAGCCATCAACGCCAATTTCCGCGCCTTTTGCGTTTAATAGCGTTTGTAAGCTCCGCACAGCCTCGCCACGGCTTCCGCGCTTAAGAATCGGGAGAGTTATAGATACAACTTTTTCGACCGTTGTAGGCGTTTTTTGAGGCTCTACAGACAGCTTGAGTTTTGCACCCGATTTCTCCACAATAACCGCCACGAAAGCTTTTGCGATTTTGTCGGCGTATTCCTCGGTAAGAATCTGAGGGCAATCCACCGTGCTATCCATAAATCCGCACTCCATAAGGACGGCAGGGCAATTCAAATGTCGAAGTTCCTTGAGATCGCGCTCTACAAGCGGGTCAGCGCGGTTGCCCTTGAGTCCCGTTTCCTTGACTGCTTCATAATAAAGCGCATCACGCCACTCCACGCTTTCTGCGGTGGGGTTGATTGTGACGAAAGCGGAAATACCGCCGCCATTGAAAATTTTATCCGCGGCATTATGATGCACTCCGAGATAGAAATCTGCGCCCCAATCGTTGACGATTTTTCGCTTTTCTGTGAAAGATTGCTCGGTGCGCCCCGTTGGGTCATCAACTCGCAAAACCTCAATATCTTCATAAGCAGACAAGAGCTTTTGCATCTTCGTGACAACTCGATTATTGAGCACCCACTCTTTTGTCATTAAAGGGTCAAGCTGTCGAGGGCAATTCTTGCCTACAGTCCCAAGATAGTGACCCGCATTTAACGCGACCCTAAATGCCATTTGATTTTATTCTTCGTCATCGAGGATGTCCCCGACGCTTGCAATGAAAGCCTCGTTCTCTTTCTTGAGAGCCGCAAGCTCTACGTTATCCTTGTGAAGCTGTTCAATGTCCTTGGTGTGCTGTTCTGCGTTGTTAGCGTTAATCTGAATCTGTGCAGTAATTTCATCGTTGGTCTGCTTGAGCTGACCGAGAATGGTCTGCACCGAGTTTTTGAGTGCTTCCGACTTTG
>JAGBYG010000231.1 GCA_017628875.1 Clostridia bacterium | reverse complement strand
GAAGAGGTTAAGGCACATCTCGAAGCAGGTGACCCATTCGTTCTTCGTATGCTCTCAGACGGTGATCCCGACAAAAAGATTAAGTTCAACGACCTTATAAAAGGCGACCGTGAATTGCCTGAAAATGACCGTGATGAAGTGCTTCTTAAGAGTGACGGAGTTCCCTCTTACCACTTTGCACACGCAGTTGACGATCACTTGATGGGAACAACTCACGTTATCCGCGGTGACGAGTGGTATGCGAGTCTTTCTCGTCACATTATGCTCTTCCGTTTCCTCGGATTCAAGCTCCCAAAATACGCGCACATTTCTCCCATTATGCAGATGGGTGAGAACGGTTCAAAAAAGAAATTCTCAAAGCGCGACCTTGGTTCAAATATGGAGTATTATCGCGAGCTCGGTTACGACAAGGACTGCGTAGTTGAATACGTTATGACACTTCTTAACTCCAACTACGAGGACTGGCACGCGCAAAATCCCGATAAGAAATATACCGACTTCCCCTTCTCTTTAAAGAAGATGTCAAGCTCGGGTTGTCTTTACGATATAAATAAGCTCACAGACGTTTCAAAGAATGTAATTTCTCGAATGGACGCAGATACCGTTTACGAAAGATTGCTTGATTGGGCGAGTGAATTTGACGTTGAATTTGCTACACTTCTTCGCGAGAACGAGGAGATGTCAAAGAAAATCCTTGCAATCGGACGCGGTGGCAAAAAGCCAAGAAAAGACCTTGCAAAATGGTCCGATGCTAGAGATTATATGGGCTTCTTCTTTGCTCCACTCTTTGAAATCAAGGAAGAATATCCCGAAAGCTTCAAAATTGATGACATTAAAAAATCCCTTGAGCTTTTCAAGGCGGGATATGACTATTCTGACGATATGAACACTTGGTTTGAAAAGATCAAGGCGATAGCAACCGAAATCGGCTTTGCTGCAGATATGAAGGAATACAAAGCAAATCCCGAAAACTTCGGAGGCAACGTTGCAGACGTTTCAATGTTTATCCGTGTTGCAGTTACAGGTAAGACAAACGCACCCGACCTCTACACAGTAATGCAGATCATCGGCTATGATGAAACTATTGCAAGAATTAATTCTATGCTTGAAAAAATTTAATTAAAGGAGAACTGTTATGGAAGAAATCAGCTCCAACTTTATACACGATATAATCGACGCGGATTTGGCTGAAAATCCCGATATAAAAATCATAACTCGCTTCCCTCCCGAGCCCAATGGATACCTTCACATCGGCTCTGCAAAGGCGATTATGATTAACTATGAAACCGCAAAGAAGTATGGCGGTAAGTTCAATCTTCGTTATGATGATACAAACCCTGCAAAAGAGGACAACGAATACGTTGAATCCATCTATGAGGACCTTCATTGGCTCGGTGCAATTCCCAATGGTGGAATTTACTACGGCTCAGACTACTTTGACAAATGCTATGAGTTCGCAATTAAGCTCATCAAGGACGGCAAGGCATACGTTTGCGATCTTTCTGCCGATGAGATGAGAGAATATCGCGGAACACTCACACAGCCCGGTAAGGAAAGCCCCTATCGTAACCGTAGTGTTGAAGAAAACCTTGATTTGTTTGAGAGAATGAAGAATGGCGAATTTGCAGACGGCACTCGCACACTCCGTGCAAAAATTGATATGGCTTCTCCCAACTTCAATATGCGTGACCCTGCGATTTACAGAATAGTTCACACTTCGCATCACCGTCAGGGTGACAAATGGTGCATCTATCCTCTTTATGACTACGCACATCCCATTCAGGACGCGCTTGAGGGTATCACCTATTCCCTTTGCTCACTTGAATTTGAAAACCACCGTCCTCTTTACGAGTGGGTTATCAATAATATCGGCATCGACAACAAGCCCAATCCCAAGCAGAGAGAGTTCGCGCGCCTTAACGTTACTCACACGGTAATGAGTAAGAGATATCTTCGTTACCTTGTTGAAAACAATATGGTTGACGGTTGGGACGACCCCCGTTTGCCCACAATTTGTGCGCTCCGCAGACGTGGATATACTCCTTCCTCAATCTTCAATTTTGTAAGAAGCGCAGGCGTTGCAAAGGCAAACTCCCTTGTTGACATTGAAATGCTTGAGCATTGCATCAGAGAAGAACTTAATGCTACCGCAAGCAGAAGAATTTGCGTTAAAAATCCCATTAAGGTTGTTGTTACAAACTATCCCGAGGATAAGGTTGAATACTTTGAGGTTCCCAACAATCCTTCGGTTGAGGGCGCAGGAACAAGACAGGTTGCATTCACTCGTGAGCTTTATATCGACGAGAGCGACTTTGCAGAGGTTCCACCACCAAAATTCTTCCGTATGAAGCCCGAGGGCGAGGTTCGTTTGATGGGCGCATACATCGTTAAATGCAACGAAATCATCAAGAATGAGGACGGCACAGTAAAAGAAATCCACTGCACCGCCGACCTTGAAACAAGAAACGGTTGGCCCGTTGACGGCAGAAAGATTAAGGGCACAATCCATTGGCTCTCCGCTAAATATTGCGATGAAGCAACTCT
>JAGBYG010000230.1 GCA_017628875.1 Clostridia bacterium | reverse complement strand
GTTTGAATCCTTGATGGACACAACGATATCCTCAAAATCAGATCTGTCTAGTAATTCAATGTGACGGAATGCGCTCTCGCAAAGCGCTTCGGGAGTGGGACTGCCGTATTTTGCCAAAATATCTTTTTGCAACGAGCCCGAATTTATACCGATTCTAATCGGTATTCCGCGCATCTTACACGCATCAGCAACTGCCTTCACTCTATCGTCACTTCCAATGTTGCCTGGATTAATTCTAATCTTGTCCACACCAAGCTCCGCACAGCGAAGCGCAATTTTGTAGTCAAAATGAATGTCTGCAACAATGGGTATGTATATTCCGTTTTCTTTAAGATAGAGGATTGTTTCCGCCGCCTCAAGCGTTGGTACAGTAATACGAACAATGTCACAGCCGGCACTCTGCAAAGCTCTGATCTGCTCTAAAGTCGCAACCTTGTCGCACGTATCCGTGTTAGTCATTGACTGTATCGCAATCGGTGAGTCACCGCCTATGTACGTGTTTCCTATCTTCAGTTTTTTCGTTTTTCTTCTAATTTCGTTATACTTCATTTTTCACCTATAAAATTAGTTAAGTACCAACCGCTCAAGCCGCTTGGGCTCCTACTTTTTTGAAGAAAAGTAGGCAAAAAACTTTTATCGCGCTATGCCCAGTCGCCATAAAGTTTGAGCGATAAAAGGTTTGTACTGACTCGACGTAAATTTTCGCAATTCGCGAGCGAATTGGCGGTACAAATAACAAAATATCCTTATGAAAACAAATTTTCAACGGACATTTTATTATTCGTACTACGAAAACCAAATCAAAGATTTGTTTTTCTAAAATTTACTTTGACTGTGCTTAGCCGTTTTGATAACAATATGGTTACGATATTAGTAGCAAATCACAGATTTTGCGAATATTTGAGCAAAATCGTTATGTGTTGCTTTGCTTAACAAAGCAATACGATTTGCGCGAAATTTGTATTTCAAAAGCGATTAAAAAGCTTTTTGCTTCTTTTTCTCGAAAAAGAAGCTATTTTTTCTTTGTAACTTCTAAAACAAATTAATTACGTCCTTTAAAGAAATCAAGAGCATAAAGCCAAGAAGGAGCATAAGGGTAACGCCCGTGATTGTATCTTCGATTTCTTTCTTTATCACCTTTCTGCCTGCAATTGCGTCGATGAGGTGGAACAAAATTCTTCCACCATCAAGCGCGGGAATGGGCAAAAGATTAAAAATACCCAAATTCATACTGATAAGGACTATAAGATTAACAAGAGCTGCAGGACTAACCGCTGCAACCTCGCCAACAGTTTCAACTATTCCAATAGGACCCGAAACAGCATCCATTCCAAAACGTCCGCTTATCATTCCCCAAAGGGAGTCAATAACCATTTTAACCATATTTATTGAGCGATAAAATGCTTGATAAAGATAGTCAAAAACGGTAACGTCAGAAAGAGCGGAAAGTGCATAGAGTCGAAAATCGGCATCACCAAGAACAACACCCGAATCCGTAACGGTGTTAAAAACAACGTCTTCAAGAACTACTGTTTCGCCATTTCTTTTTACCGTAATGTCAATCGCCTCATAGCCCTGCATCATAATTTCATAATAAACTTCCTCGCCCGTGTGAACCTTCACATTGCCAATCTTAACGATTTCGTCATTAACCTGAAGCTTTGTATGGCTAACGGAATTTTCCAAAAAATCTCCCACCGTATTCGAGCCAAGCGTGGGAGTTGAAATAACGAGCGCAAACATCAAAATTACTGCAAAAACAATATTTACAATAGGTCCTGCGGCAGTTACAACTATCTTTTTCCAAGGGTTTAAGTTGTTATATGCCATTGGATTTTCGCTTGTTCCCTCTTCGCCCTCCATCTGCACAAATCCACCGATAGGAAAAGCGCGAAGCGCGTATTTTGTTCCTTGCTTACCCGTCCAAGAATAAATTTTCGGGCCCATACCAATAGCAAACTCAAGCACGGGAACTTTAAAAAGTCGCGCAAAGAAAAAGTGTCCAAATTCGTGAATAAAAGTCAAAAATCCTATCACTAAAGCCGTGATAAGAATATAAAAAATTGTGTTCAAATCATTTCTCCTTAAATGTTTAAATAAGCAGAAGCAACTTTTCTTGCCTTTTTGTCGGCTTCAAATATGCCGTCAAGCGTGTGCAATACCTCTGCTTCGGGTATCGCATATACAGTATGACAAACTGCCTCTGCAATTTGTCCGAATTTTATTTTTCCAGAAAGATAAGCCGCAACCGCAACCTCATTTGCCGCATTAAGCACGGCACAGGTAGCTCCGCCCCTTGAAAGTGAATACAAAGCCAAATCAAGCAAAGGAAATGCCTCTCTATCAGGAGTTGCAAAAGTCAATTTTGATATTTTTGCAAGATCAAGTGGCTCTATAACACCCTCACTTCTGTCTGCCTTGTCAAGCGCATACTGAACACAATGACGCATATCGGGAACGGAAAGCTGCGCGATAACGCTATTATCAATGTATTCCACCATCGAGTGAATTATACTCTCGCGGTGAACGAGCACGTCGATTTTATCAGCAGTAAGCCCAAAAAGATGCGCCGCCTCAATTATTTCAAAGCCCTTGTTCATAAGAGTCGCGCTGTCAATGGTAATTTTTGCGCCCATCTTCCACGTGGGATGAGCAAGCGCGCGCGAAACAGGTAAATCATAAATTTCTTCCTTTGTCATACCAAAGAAAGGGCCTCCAGAAGCTGTAAGGATGATTTTCTTCACTTCTTCCTTTTTGCCTGCACGCAAGC
>JAGBYG010000229.1 GCA_017628875.1 Clostridia bacterium | reverse complement strand
TTATATTACCTTCATCGATGTATATGCCACCGGCTGTTTGGTTAGCTGTGTTTTTGCGAATAATACAATCTTCCAAGGTCACTTTGTCATCCTTGTGGTAGGTGAAGATAGCTCCGCCGTGATATTCAGCTTTGTTGTACTCAAGAATACAGTCAATCATAGTGAAGGTGTTAGGTCCGGTATAATTGTCTCCCACTACCATCACCGCGCCGCCGTCGTTGCCGGAAGCGTTACCGCTCATAGTAACATTGTATAGCTTAGCAGTAACATTACCCGTTGCATTCACGGCACCGCCGCCCTCGTAATAATTGCTTCCGGTTTTTGGCGCTGTATTACCGCAGATGTTTACGCCAAACACAGTAACTGAACCGTTATAGGCACTGATAGCGCCACCTTGTCTGTGATTAAAGCCAGTGATAACGCCGCCGGAAAGATTATAGGCTATATCCCCTGCATTGTTGGGCGCTCCCTCGGTCCACAGGCCTGTCGTTGCGTCAATATGGCCTTCACGCGTATCCGTTCCGCAGTCGGTCAACACGAGATTTCCTGATGACATCCAAAGTGCCTTGTGTGTTCCGCCGCCAGACTTCACACGATGTCCGTTAAGACAGAGATAGAGTGTTTTTCCATTATTCACTTTTAGTGCTTGGCTGAAGGTTACGTCAGCCGTCAAATAAAGGTAGGCGACGTTGTCCGTGTACGTGATGTTGCTTGTGCCGTCCCATGCAGTCCACTCAACAGACTGCTCGGCGGTGTGATCGCCCACACTTGCGTGCGTTGCGCCGCAGACACAATGAGTGTGCTCACCCGCCGCACTTGCGCTGATGCTCATCACGGTCACAAGACCGATCAGCATCACGAGTGTGAGCAGTACGCTTAAAATTCGTTTTTTCATGTTTCTTTCCTCCAAAATTTATGTTGCTTTTTTGTTCTTTTCGTTGTGGCATACGCTGTAGAGTACGCCCCGTCGGGCATCGGTTTTCACCTGCTCAATGTATTCCTGCTTGCGGAAATCCGAGAATTTGCAGAAGAAGCAATCGTCGCCGCAGCAGGGCTGCGAGGCGGCTTCGCCTTTTTCAAAAAACGGACATCGGTCAAGCTCGGATACAATGAGATATCCATCATCCGCATATCTCTTTTCTGTCAATCTCATCGCCCCTTTCGCGCGTATTGATATTGCTTACATTATAATAAAAAAACTCCCCGAGGTGGGGAGTTTGGCGTAGATTGTATCTGATTTGGCGTAGATTGCAGTTTTTATTTCAAATTCAAGATGATTTTGGCAGAAAAGACACCATCCTCGGCGGTGAAATCATACATGCCTTCATACTTGCTTGTGGTGGAGATCACCGAGCGAATGCCAATGCCGTAGAGGTTTTCATCGAAGGTCAGATTTGCCCTGCACGGATTGTCTATTTTTATGAGCAACCGTTCGGGGCTGTCTTTGATCTGAATATCTATGTAACCTTCCTTACTCTTCAAATTTGCTACCTCGTTGATGGCATTTTCAAAGAGATTGGCTATCACCACAACGAGATCCTGCGGAGGCACGGCAAGGCTACCACTTGCTTTGGCGGAAATTTTTACGGAGATACCGTTTTGGCTTGCTCGCCTTTTATACATGGTCAGGATCATATTTACCGTGTTATTCTCACAGTAACGGGTTTCGCCCCACACCTTGTTGTCGTCATCCACAAGATTTGTCAGATGCTTCGTCAGCGTTTCGAAATCACCGCTTTTCGCCAATCCAAGCATAACGAGATTGTGATGCCGTCTGTCGTGTCTTGATTTGCTGTCCGCCGCAAGCATGGCACTTTCCGCTTCGATCTGCGCTACAAGCAGCTTATTTTGTGTTTCGACCTCTCTTTTTTCGGCGGCTTCGGACATATGGTTAATGCTTGAGAAGATAACGGGATACACAGCCATGATCGAAATACTTAAAAATACAAACGTAATAAACGAGGGATCACGAAAGCTTGTAAGTCTGATCGGAAAGACCGAGGACAGTATGATAGTGACGATAAAAACAACATTCACAAAGATAAGCTGCGACCAACCTCTGTTAATATTCTTTGAAGCAGCTCGACAAAGGGTGCAAACGTAGCGAAGGTAATAGAACACGATTGCCAAAAGC
>JAGBYG010000228.1 GCA_017628875.1 Clostridia bacterium | reverse complement strand
ACAAATAATAGAATGGAGCTTACCGCCGCCATAAAAGCCCTCTCTGCGCTCAAAGAAAAATGTGAGGTTACACTCTATTCCGATTCAAAGTACATGATTGATGCTATTGAGAAAAAATGGGTTTATTCTTGGCGCGATAAAGGTTGGAGAAAAGCAGATAAATCCCCTGCCTTAAATCCCGACCTTTGGGAACAGCTTTTAAAGTTGATTGATAAACACGAAATAACTTTTGTCTGGGTAAAAGGCCACGCAGGCCATGCCTATAACGAGCGTTGCGATAAGCTCGCTACTAATTTTGCGGATTCGTTTGTTGATTAAAAAAAACTGCAAGAGAATTTCTCTTGCAGTTTTTTATGTTATTCAACTATTCTATTAATCTTAAATCTTACGATTTTCTTTGAAGTGTTCTTTTCAAATTCTTCGTTTCTGATCTTAACAATCTGCACTTTCTTATAGGGAGCGCTTCTCTTGTTAATTTCGTTAACTCCGTCCTTGAAATACTTTTGAACGTCGGTTATTCCGTGTTCCTTAAGTCCATCGAAGTCGGGATAAATTTCAGCAACGATACAATCCTTGCTTGAACCGTCCTTATTCAGTCCCTCGTAAACTACAACTTCATTTACACCGTATATACGAGAAATTTCGGTTTCGATTTCTTCGGGATAAACGTTCTTACCGTTTGAAAGGATAATAAGATTTTTAAGACGACCTGTTATGTAAATCCAGCCCTCTTCGTCAAGCTTACCAAAGTCACCTGTTTTGAAGTAACCCTCTTCATCAAAAGCCGCAGCAGTTGCTTCAGGGTTCTTATAATAACCCATCATAACGTTAGGACCTTTAACACAGATTTCACCCTCGCCATTCTCATCGGGATTAGCAATTTTAACCTTTTCACCAATAATCGGCACACCAACGCTTCCCTTTTTTCTATATTCATTTCTGTTACAAGAAATAAGAGGAGCACACTCGGTAATACCATAACCGTTAAGAATAACGATACCAATACCCTCAAATGTATCAATAATATCTTGATTAAGCGCAGCACCGCCACAAATAATCATCTCAAGCTTGCCGCCAAATGCCGCAGTAACACTTGCAAAAAGTTTTTTACGAAGGTCGATACCAACCTTTCTCATACCGTTACTTGCTTTGATCATCGTGCGAAGCATCTTATCCTTGCCCTGCTTTTCTGCAGTTGCCCAAATTCTCTTATAGAAGGTTTCAACAAACAAAGGAACAAGAATAAGGTGAGTGGGTTGCTGTTCTTTAAGCTCATTAAGAATATACTTAAGACCGTTGGAAATATATACCTCAGCACCCTGCGCATAGTGTCCAACAAAGTTTACTGTTGAACCAAAGGTGTGATGAGGGGGCAAAACGCAAAGTGTTTTTGGGGTAATATTAAAATTATACATACCCTGCGTCATATCTGAAACGATATTTGTTTGCGTAAGCATAACACCCTTACCCTTACCGGTTGTACCAGATGTGAAAACTATACTTGCGAGCTTATCGGGGTCAAGATCATAGTCATAATATGAGTTGTCACCATCATCAACAAGCTTTTCACCACGCAAAACAATATCAGAAAGCATATCAACATCATCAAGCTCCGTCTTTTTGCTCATACAGATAAATTTGGGGCTTATAGAAAGCTCATCGCGAACAGTTTTCATTTTATTATCTATAACTGAACTATAAATAACAAAATCGCACTCTGCACTCTCTATGATGCTTTTAATATCTTCCGCAGGAAGCTCCTTGTCAATCGGAACGGTTACCGCACCGATGGACATTGTTGCATAATAGGCAGTTACCCAATTATACGATGCTTCACCAACTATGGCAATATGCTTTTCTCTCACACCAAAATCAACAAGACCTGTTCCCATAGCAACTATATATCTTCTTGTTTCAGCAAAGGTCTTCTTTGTCACCTCTGGTTTGTGAGGATTTTCCTTGAATGAATATGCTACCTTGTTGGGATATTTGTCGGCAACATTCTCCGTCATTACTCTGAAATCTTTAAATACCGTGGTTTCATATAATGGATAATTTTTTGTTCTGTTTTTCATAGTATCATCTCACTATTCTATATAGATTTTTAAAATTGAATTTTATTCTCAATATAAGATTTAAGCTCCGCAATAGGAAGTCTTATCTGCTCCATAGTGTCTCTATCTCGAATAGTTACGCAAGCGTCATTTTCGGAATCGAAATCGTATGTAATACACAAGGGTGTACCAATTTCATCCTGACGTCTGTATCTCTTACCGATTGAACCTGTTTCATCGAATTCAACGTTGAAATACTTTGAAAGCTCGCAGTAAATCTCATCCGCTTTATCTGAAAGCTTCTTTGAAAGAGGAAGAATTGCCGCCTTAACGGGAGCAAGAGCAGGATGAACACGAAGAACCGTTCTTACATCGTTCTTTTCTGCGTCAATAACCTCTTCGTCGTAAGCATCACAAAGAACTGCAAGAACACTTCTTTCAACACCGAGAGAGGGCTCGATAACGTAAGGAACATATCTTTCGTTTGTTTCGGGATCAAAGTAAGTAAGATCCTTTCTTGACTCATTCTGATGCTGTGTAAGGTCATAGTCAGTTCTATCAGCTACGCCCCAAAGCTCGCCCCAACCAAATGGGAACAAGAACTCAAAGTCAGTTGTTGCCTTGGAATAGAAGCAAAGCTCCTCGGGATCGTGGTCACGAAGACGAAGATTTTCGTCCTTAAGACCAATATCAAGCAACCACTGGTGGCAGAAGTTTCTCCAATATGCAAACCACTCAAGGTCAGTACCGGGCTTGCAGAAGAATTCAAGCTCCATCTGTTCAAATTCTCTCACGCGGAAAATGAAGTTACCGGGAGTGATTTCATTTCTGAAGGATTTACCAATCTGACCTATACCAAAGGGTAATTTCTTACGTGTTGTTCTCTGCACGTTTACAAAGTTTGTAAAGATACCCTGTGCAGTTTCAGGACGAAGATAAACTGTGTTTTTTGAATCCTCAGTTACACCTTGGAATGTCTTAAACATAAGGTTGAACTGACGAATGTCAGTAAAGTTGTGCTTTTTACAAGTGGGACAAGGAATGTTGTGTTCTTCAACAAAATTCTTGAGTTCTGTCTGTGAGAAAGCATCGATGGGCTTTTCAAGTGTGTAGCCTGTTTCCTCGCACCAATCCTCAATGAGTTTATCAGCACGGAATCTCTCGTGACACTCACGGCAGTCCATCATAGGATCGGAAAATCCTGCAAGGTGACCTGAAGCAACCCAAGTTTGAGGGTTCATAAGGATGGCTGCGTCAAGACCAACGTTGTACTTGTTCTCTTGAACGAACTTCTTCCACCAAGCGCGCTTAATATTGTTCTTAAGCTCAACGCCAAGAGGGCCGTAGTCCCAAGTGTTAGCGAGACCACCATAAATTTCGGATCCGGGGAAAATAAATCCACGGTTTTTGCACAAAGCAACTACTTTGTCCATTGTTTTTTCTGTGTTTTTCATTTTTTACAACCTTTCTTCCTTATGGCTGGTTTGCCATAAAAGATTTAAATAGATTTTTTGTTTTTATTATTAATTTGTTAATTAATCGTGAAGTCTTTCGCCTAAAATATTGCGATATTTCTGATAGAATTCCTCAAAATATCCACCGTCAAGTGCCTCTCTTATTTTCTCTGTAAGTTCATTATAGAAATAGAGATTATGAATAACGGCAAGACGCATACCAAGTGCTTCTTTTGCTTTGATGAGATGGCGAATATATGCTCTACTATAATTCTTACAAGCAGGACATCCACAACCCTCATCAAACGGACGAGGATCTTTAGCATATTGCTCGTTCATTACGTTCATTTTTCCGTGCCAAGTAAAGAGATTTCCGCGACGTGCATTTCTTGATGGCATTACGCAGTCAAAGAAATCAACTCCGCGATGAACCGCCTCAAGAATATTACAAGGAGTTCCAACACCCATAAGGTATCTTGGCTTATCTTTGGGCATATAAGGTTCAACTACCTCTATAATACGATACATATCCTCAGTTGATTCACCAACTGCAAGACCACCGATAGCATATCCGTCAAGATCAAGCTCTGCAATTTCTTGCATATGCTTAATTCTAAGATCATCATAAGTGCTTCCCTGATTAATACCAAAAAGCATTTGGTTTTTATTTATAGTATCGGGTAAGGAGTTAAGTCTTTCCATCTCCGCCTTGCATCTAACAAGCCAACGAGTAGTTCTGTCACAGGATTGTTCAACGTATTTATATTCCGCGGGGTTTTCAATACATTCATCAAATGCCATAGCGATTGTGGAAGCAAGATTTGATTGAATCTGCATACTCTCTTCAGGTCCCATAAAGATTCTTCTACCGTCAACGTGAGAGGCAAACTGAACGCCTTCCTCTGTTATTTTACGAAGCGAAGCAAGTGAAAACACCTGAAATCCGCCGCTATCTGTCAAAACGGGCTTATCCCAGTTGAAAAACTTGTGTATTCCACCCATTTCCTTTATCAATCTATCACCCGGTCTTACGTGAAGATGATATGTGTTGGAAAGCTCAACCTGACACTTAAGCTCGCGAAGATCCATAGTTGAAACTCCGCCCTTAATTGCCGCACACGTACCAACGTTCATAAATACGGGGGTTTGTATATCACCATGAACAGTATGCAAAACTCCACGTCTTGCACGTCCTTCGGTTTTCAATAATTCAAAATTTTTACTCATATATTTCCTTTCAATAATTTATGATCTTTCGAACTGATAGTCAAGATTTTTCTTTGAAAGCTCCATTGCCACGGGTCTGCCATGGGGACAGAAGGTTATATCGGGAATTTTCATCAATTGCTCTACTATCCATTCCGTATGCGCTTCAACATATTCTCTGCCCGCCTTTATAGCCGCCTTGCAGGATGCTTGATAAAGTGCCTTTTCAAAGAGAATATCTCTTGTCAGCTTTGCGTTGCCTTGCCCATCTTTTATTCTATTCACCATAGTGGAAATAGTATCTTGAACATCGCAGGACGAAAGCTCTGTTGGAATAGAATATACCTCAACACTATATTTTTTAGGAACTATCTTAAATCCTAGCTTTTCAAAATCCTCAAGGTAATCGTTAACAATCGCAATTTCTGCTGATGTAAGCATAACATCAAGGGGAGAAATAAGAATTTGTGAAGAAGGCTCTTTTGACTTCATCATTTCTTTGTTTTTCTCAAAAATAATTCTCTCGTGAGCCGCGTGCTTATCAATAATAAGCATCTTATCCTCTCGTTCAACTATAAGATAGGCGTTAAAAACTTCTCCCACAATTCCATAAACAGGTATTGCAGGAGTTTTAAACTCAAGGGGTGAATTATCAAAATTGGGCAAGTCCAAACCACTTGCTTCTGATTTTGCAAATTCAATATCCTCTATATCCTCATCACCTTCCGTTTGGAAGTATTGATAGTGATTTATAGCTGCTACTATGACTTCTTCCGGTGAGAGCTTTAAAAATTCTTCCCTTGGCATATTTGAATATTTTTCTTCTGTTTCATATGCTTCTTTGGGAATAACCGTTTCAGGATCCTCCTGAGGTTGGGGCAATACTGGTTGAGAAATTACTTTTTTCTCAACTGTCATATCAGGAATGTCGGTATATTTTATTTGTTCAACCTTATCTTCCTTAGACGAATTCTGTATTGGAGCAAATGCTTCGGATACAGGTCGCGCACTTGCAATATTTCTATATTGCTCGGATGACATTCTTGAAAAAGAGTCCTTTTTATTAGCACCAATCTGTATTTCCGGTCGCGTTGTATTTTCTTCAAGTGCCGTTTTCACGGAATGATAAATCGCTTCAAAAACAGGTTTCTCATTGGCAAATTTTACTTCAAGCTTCGTTGGATGAACGTTAATATCAACAGTTGAAGGATTGATAGTTAAATTCAAAACGCAACAAGGAAACTTTTCGGGTGCAAGATATGAGGTATATGCCTGCTCAATAGCAGCAATGGCAAGCTTACTCTTAATATATCTGTTATTTATGAAAAAGTTTTGATAATTTCGGTTAGATTTTACTACGTCGGAGCGACCTATGTACCCCTGAACTCTAATATCGTTTATGGTACTGTCTATGTATATCATAGCATTTTGCATTTGTTTGCCCATAATGATATAAATAACATTTTCAAGCTTTCCATCACCCGGGGTATCTAATTTAACGCTTCCGTCAGAAATAAATCTAAACGCAACCTCGGGGTGCGAAAGTGCTATTTTTTCAATTATTGTGGCTATTGCGCTTCCCTCTGTTGCGTCACGCTTCAAAAACTTTCTGCGCGCAGGAATATTAGCAAACAGATTTTCAACTATAACAGTAGTACCATTTCTTGCTGCCTGCTCACTATATTCAACAATTTCACCACCGTGCGCTTCAATCATAGCGCCATAGGTAGAATCTGCGGTTTTGGAAATTATTCGCAAATCTGAAACCGATGCAATAGCTGCAAGCGCCTCTCCTCTAAAGCCAAGAGTTAGTATCTTCATAAGATCGTCAGAGGTCTTTATTTTACTTGTTGCGTGTCTTTTGATGGCTACGGGAAGATCTTCCGCTTCAATACCACAGCCATTGTCAGAAACGCGCATATACGTAATACCGCCGTTTTTGATTTCAACGGTTATCTGCTTTGCTCCTGAGTCTATTGAATTTTCAACAAGCTCTTTAATTACCGAGGAAGGTCTATCAACTACCTCACCTGCGGCGATTAAGTTAGCAACCGCAAAAGATAAAACGTTAATTTTTCCCATAGTCATCCTTTCTTTATTTGAGTCTATTGTTCAGCTCAAATAATAAATTCATAGCTTCAACGGGCGTCATACTGTTAACGTCCGCTTTCTTTATATCTTCAATAACGGATTTTTCAGTTATTTCTTCAAAGGTTATCAAGGATTCCTTTTCCTCAACAAAATTTGAGTTTGAGGTAGTTAAATTCCTTGACGTTTTTTCAACGGTCGCAAGCACTTCCTTTGCTCGTTTAATAACTTCATTTGGAAGGCCCGCGAGCTTAGCAACTTCAATACCATAGCTATCGTCGGTAGAACCACGAATTATCTTACGCAAGAATATAATATCGTCCCCACGCTTTTTAGCAGCAATATTGTAGTTGACAATACCATTAAACTCATCCTCCATAGAGGTAAGCTCGTGATAGTGAGTGGCAAATAACGTTTTTGCACCTATCTTCTTGCTATTCGTATATTCAATAATTGCTCTTGCAATGCTCATTCCGTCAAAGGTTGAGGTTCCTCTGCCGACCTCATCATAAATTATAAGACTCTTTTGAGTGGCATTACGAAGAATATAAGCAACCTCGTTCATTTCAAGCATAAATGTTGATTGACCCGAAGCCAAGTCATCTGATGCACCAACTCGTGTAAATACCTTATCAACTATGCCGATTCTTGCATCACTTGCGGGAACGAACGAACCGATTTGAGCCATAACCACGATAAGTGCAACTTGGCGCATATATGTTGATTTACCCGCCATATTAGGTCCTGTAATAAGCATAAGTCTGTTAGCAGATACATCAAGATAAACATCGTTAGGAACAAAATATGTGTCTTTCACAAACTGCTCAACAACCGGATGTCTGCCATCTTTAATATCTACAACATTACTATCGTCAATTTCGGGTTTAACGTAGTTGTTTTTTGCTGCAACCGCAGCCAAGCTATTGTAAACGTCAATAGTTGCAACAAGGTTAGCACTTTTTCTTATTCTTTCACTCTGATCAGCTATTTTTTGACGGATTTCTTGGAACAAATTATATTCAAGCGCACAAACCTTGTCTGCCGCGCCAAGAATAGTCGCCTCAACATCCTTAAGCTCCTGAGTAATGTATCTCTCACAGTTTGAAAGCGTCTGCTTTCTAATATACGTATCAGGAACCAAGCTAATCAAGGACTTAGTAACTTCAATATAGTAACCGAAAACCTTGTTATAGTTAATTTTAAGAGTTTTAATTCCCGTGGCTTCTCTTTCCTGCTGTGTAATCTTTTCAATCCAACTATGACCATCAGTCATAATGGAGCGAAGATGGTCAACCTCGCCATTATATCCCTCAAGAATGATTCCACCGTCTCTAACAGAGAAAGGTGCATCCTCTTTGATGGACTTTTGAATGAGATTGTAAATATCAGAGAGTGTATCAAAATTCTCAAATATTTTTTTAAGCTCCTCGCTCTTACAATCAGAAATAAGGGCTTTAATTTCAGGAAAAACAGAAATAGTGTTGCACACGGCGCGCAAATCCTTGCCGTTTGCAGTGCCATATATAATTTTAGTTAAAAGTCGCTCTAAGTCGAGAACGTCATTAAGCAATGTTTCAAGCTCTTGACGTTTGATAAAATCGCAATAAAGCTCCTCAACTGCGCTTTGCCTTTTTAAAATCAACGATGATTTCAAAAGTGGATGCTCAACCCATTGGCGCAAAAGTCTTGCGCCCGGTGCCGTTTTGGTTTTATCAAGCACCCAAAGAAGTGATCCGCGCTTTTCCTTTGTACGCATAGTTTCGCAAAGTTCAAGATTTCGTCTTGAATTAACATCTATCTCCATAAATTGACCAGTTGTATAAATCTTAAGGTCCTTTATGTTTGTGTTTGCAGTCTTTTGCATTTCTGCAAGATAGTTAAGCAACGCACCAATGGAGCAAATAATTGGCTTTCTGCCATCCCAAGCACTTCTCTCGCTCTCAAAAGATGAACGAAGTGAATCGTATGCAGAATTATAATCAAATCTGAATGCTTGATTATCAGAAACCAATGAGGAAACTCGCTCTTTTATAAACTGTCCCTTATCACGAAGTGTATCAAGAGGAATATTAACAATAATTTCGCTTGGTCTGTATGTGGAAAGCTCAGTGTTGAGCTTTGATATCATTTCTTTGCCCGAAAATGATGTTGCAAATGCTTGTCCCGTAGATACGTCTGCAAAGCACACGCCAATTTCTTCAGCATCAAAACAAATAGCACAAAGGTAATTGTTTTGATTTTCGTTAAGAAGATTGGACTCAATAAGTGTTCCGGGAGTTACAATTCTTGTTACGTCACGGCGCACAAGCCCCTTTGCAAGAGCAGGATCTTCCATCTGCTCACAAATTGCAACCTTATAACCCTTTTCAATAAGTCTTCCTATGTACGTTTCGGAGCTGTGATAAGGAACACCGCACATAGGTGCTCGCTCCTCCTCGCCACAATCCCTACCCGTGAGGGTTAATTCAAGCTCACGAGATGCAAGAATGGCATCGTCAAAAAACATCTCATAAAAATCACCGAGTCGGTAAAAGAGCAAAAAGTCCTTATATTTATTTTTTATTTCAAAGTATTGTTCCATCATTGGAGTCATGGACAATCTCTCCTTATCTAAAAAATGTATGTTTTATCAGTGGCACTGAGAATGACAAGTTGCACAGTTGTGTGTGCAAGCGGTTTTAGGATCTTCACCCGTTATCGCGCAGGTAATTGTGTTGTTAACCTCATTCATAAGCTCGTTAACCTCAACCTGAATTTGATTCAAGTGAAGGAAGGATACATTCGTTACAATCATTTGATACAACTCGTTAATTCTCTCGTTTATCGCATCAATAGTAAATCCATCTTTGTCTTCCTTAAGCATTTCAGATTGAAGTGCCTGTTGCTGTACTTCATATTCTTTAAGCGCATTTTGAAGCTCAACATCATTTTCATAATTCTTTTTAGCTTCTTCAAATTCCACAAGTCTGTGGTCCTTAGCGATTGCCTCGCCAAGCTTTTTTGCAAGTTCAAAAATTTCCATAATTTCTCCTTATACTATCTCTCCTACGAGAGCAAATGTTTCGCATTTATTTATTTTGATGTTAACATACTGTCCTGTTAATTCGCTTGAACCATCGAACAAAACAATTTTATTTCCTTCAGTTCGACCGCACATAACATCGGGATTATTCTTACTTGGACCGTCACAAAGCACACGAATAGTCTCTCCAAGATGCTTTTGATTTATTTCATAAGCAATCTCATTTTGTAAAGCAAGTAATCTATTAAATCTCTCGGATTGAACTGCGCTCGGTATTTGATCTTCGATTTCCGCAGCGGGAGTACCTTTTCTTGGCGAGTAAATGAACGAATAAATCATATCGTATCTCACTTTTCTTAATGCCTCAAGTGTGCCCTCGAAATCTTCTTCCGTTTCACCCGGGAAACCGACAATAATATCCGTTGTAATAACTATGTCGGGAACTTTCGCCTTCATATACTCAACAATATCCATATATCTGTCAAGTTGATAATGGCGATTCATTGCCTTCAAAATTCTATCACTTCCCGATTGCAAAGGCAAATGGAATTGCTTGGCAACATTCTTATTGTTTGCAATAACGTCAACGAGCTTTTTCGTAGCATCCTTGGGGTGACTTGTCATAAAGTGGAGTATATAATCCCCCTCAATATGAGCCAATTCATCAAGCAAGTCCGCAAAATCATAATCAAAGCCCATATCCTTGCCATAAGAGTTAACGTTTTGACCAAGAAGAGTAATATCCTTATATCCCTGTGCAACAAGCTCACGAACCTCGGCAATAATCTCCTCTTTTCTACGGCTTCTCTCTCTGCCTCTAACATAAGGAACTATGCAGTAAGTACAGAAATTATTGCAACCATACATAATAGAAACCCAAGCACGGTAATTACTTTCTCTTCTTATCGGGAGCCCTTCCGCAACGGAATATTCCTCATCGGTACAATATAGTCTTTTTCCTCTTTTTATCTTTTGTGAAAGTAATTCAGGCAATTTGTGAATTGCCGCAGTAGAGAAAACAAAGTCAACGTAAGGATATTTAAACTTAATATCATTTACTCTGTGTTCCTGAGTTACCATACAACCGCAAACGGCAATAACAAGCTCAGGATTTTTCTGTTTAATATGCTTATACTGTCCGATAGTGGAGAGTGCTTTAAGCTCAGCGTGTTCACGAATAGCACAAGTATTTACAACAATGAGATATGCTTTTTCGGGAGATGATAATATTTCATATCCCATAGCTTCTGCCATACCAGCAATTTTTTCACTATCCGCTTCATTCTGTTGACAACCAAATGTCATCACAAAAGCGCCTCTGCGAAAACCGTTTTCCGTAGCAAAGCGATCGTTTTCCGCTTTGATTTGCGTCATATATTTAATTTGCTTTTCAATGTCTTCTTTGGGTAATATTTTTGTTTTCAAAATATACTTCTCCATAATAAATATAATATCATCATAATATTATATACCAACAATACAAAAAAGTCAAGTTTTTTATCCCGATTTGCCCGTGAATTTATATTATTTTAATAAAAATTATTTTGTTTATTGACACGAAGAAAGAATTAAGGTATAATATTAAAGAATTTGCAAAGAAAGGAGAAAAGCTATGATACTTATTATTGCTGAAAAACCCAGTCTAGCACGCAATATCGGCGCGGGCATTGGAAAAATGAGCAACAGAAACGGATATCTTGAGGGAAATGGATATCTCATCACTTGGGCATTTGGTCACCTATTTTCACTTGCAGATATTGAATATTATAGTCCTTCTCCTGACGGCACAAACAAGTGGACTATGCAAAACCTCCCCTGCTTTCCCAAAGAGTTTGTATTTGAACTCAAAAAGGATGCCAAAAAGCAAGTTGATGCAGGTGTTGTAAAGCAATTTAACATCATAAAACAGCTTTGCAACCGTCCCGATGTTGATATGATAGTAAATGCGGGAGACGCAGACCGCGAGGGTGAAATTATAGTTCGTCTTTGCATACAAAATGCGCTTGACACCAAGAAAGAAATTCGCCGTCTTTGGCTTCCCGACCAAACCCCGCAAACAGTTGCAAAAGCATTAACCGAAATGAAACCCGACTACGAGTATAATAACCTTGCAAACGAGGGGTTTGCACGAACCTATATAGATTGGCTCTACGGAGTAAATTTAACAAGATATGCCACACTCAAAACAGGTACTCTTTTGCGTGTCGGTAGAGTTATTGTTCCAATAGTTAAAGCCATTTATGACAGAGATATGGCTATCAAAAACTTTGTTCCCGAAACATATTATATAATTGCAAGTAAGGAATTTACAAACGGAGAGGTAATTGAACTTAACGGCAAGGAAAAATTCCCCAAGGATCAACTATATAAAGCGCAAGAGCTTTGTGATAAATACAATGCTTCCACCGCCGTAGTTACTAATGTTAAGAGAAAAAAAGAAACCCTGCATCCCGGCAAATTATATTCCCTTTCCAAGCTGCAAAACGTACTTGGTAAGAAGTATAAAATGTCGATGAAGCACAGTCTTGATATCATTCAAAAACTTTATGAAAACGGTTATCTCACCTATCCAAGAACAAACTCAGAATATCTTGCTACAAGTGAGCAAGGCAAGGTGAAGACTATTCTTGAGAATTGTAAAAAGCTAGGCTATCCCGTTGAATTCAAGTTTTCAAAAAAGATATTTGACGATTCAAAAATAGAATCCCACTCTGCACTCACCCCAACGTATAAAATTCCCGATTCTTCAAAGCTCACTCCCGATGAACTAAAGGTGTATTCCACCGTTTTTCGTAGATTTATCGCGGTTTTCTGCGCCGAAGAATGTATAGTTGAGCGTAGCGAAATAACTATTAAAGTCGGGGAATACGAAGAATTCTCAATAAAAGGTACTGTTATTCTTCAAAAGGGCTGGACAAAGTATGATGATTACACACAAAAGGATAAAATATTACCAAAACTCGCTAAAGGTGATATCGTCAATATAAACTTCAAGCCGGTTGAAAAAGAGACTGCTCCCCCGAAACACTATACCATAGAAACCCTCAACAATTATCTTAAAAATCCCTTCAAGGAGGACAAGGCGGCTCGCGATGAAAAGCCACAAGCCGAGGACAACTATAACGCCGATGACTCCGAAGATTACAAAGCAATTTTTGAAGGTCTTGAGCTTGGCACAGAAGCAACCAGAACAGGCATCATTGACAATGCTCGAAACAGCCAATATATCAATTTAAATAAAGATGTTTATACCATTCTTCCAGGCGGAATATTTATGATTGAATCCCTAATTAGAATGAATATAAATATGGATAAATATAAAACGAGCCAACTCGGTCAAGCACTTAAAAAGGTTTATCGTGGACAAATCGAAATTGAGGATGCAATCAAGCTAACAGAAAATGAGCTTTCTGAAATTTTTGTTTCCAAGGATATTCCCATCGAGCTAGATACAGATAGCGGTTTTGTTGGCGATATAGTTGGCAAGTGTCCCCTTTGCGGTGGCGACGTAAAGCGAATGAAATATAACTATTGCTGTATAAATTATAAAGAACAAGGATGTAAATTCTATGTTGGCGCTTATATCCTTGGGCGTTCAATTTCCAAGAGCAATGTTGAAAAGCTTCTTGCTGAAGGAAAAACCTCTAAAATTCAAGGATTTACATCGAAAAACGGCAAAAAATTTGATGCCTTTTTAAAGTTGCAAGACGGCAAGGTAATTTTCGACTTTTAAATACAAATCTCCTCTTATTAACACAAATTGCGTCAATAAAATATACTGTTACTGCAATAGTTTTATTGGCGCAAAAATTTCCTTTTAATTTTTTATTTGCTAATGATTAAAGCAACCTAAAATAAGGAAAAAATATACCTGTATGATTGATAAGACTTTGCAGCTTATCTTTTACGGAGGTGTAAAATGAGTGTTAAAAGAGGAGATATTTTTTATGCAGATCTTAGCCCTGTGGTTGGCTCAGAGCAAGGTGGACTGCGCCCTGTTTTAATAGTTCAAAATGATGTGGGAAACAGATATAGTCCAACCGTTATCGCTGCAGCTATTACATCAAAAATGGGCAAAACACATTTGCCAACACATATTGATATTCACGCAAGCAACGTGGGTCTTGCAAAGGATTCAGTTGTTTTGCTCGAGCAAATCAGAACCATCGACAAGCAACGTCTAAAAGAAAAAATGGGACATCTTGACGATTCAACGATGAATGAGGTTAACACTGCTATTGCAGTCAGCTTCGGGCTTAATCCGCCCCCTCAAATCAATAATATTTGACTTTTATTAACAAAAAGTACTTGATTTTATTTAAATAATGATGTAAAATACATTTGTTGATTAATCAACAAATAACTCCCGGGAGATAAAAATGAAATTTACTCAAAACTATACTGTTCGTTGGCACGATACAAATGCAAATCGTGAAATCACGCCATCTGCAATATTAACATTAATGCAGGAAACCACAAATCAACATATAAAAACGATTTATCCATCGTTAGAATATATCCGCGATGAGCTTCATCAAGCTTTTATTCTTGCCAAGGTATATATGAGGTTTTATGAGCCCGCACACGCTTATGACGATCTTACCGTTGAAACTTGGACGGGTGTTGAATCCAGAGGTTTTACCTTTTATCGAAGCTTTTGCGTAAAAAAAGGAGATACTGTCATTGCCGATGCACTCACAACCTGGTGCCTGCTCGATACAGAATCCCACAAGCTTCTCCCCGTTAGCAAATTTGAAAATAATTTTGTCGACGAACCATCGCTTGATGTTAATATGCCAAGGAAAATTAAATTCCCATCTGATGTCGATTTAGAATTCGTTGATAAAAGAAAAATAGTATATAGCGATATTGATTACAATAAGCACATGAATAACACTCATTATCCCAATATGCTTGTTGACTTTCTTCCTTCGCCCGAAAATTATAGAGTTAAAGAATTAATGCTTTCTTTTCTTCAGGGCGCACTATATAATGATGAAATTGAAATACATAGAGTCAAAGAAGATGATACATTCTATTTCAAAACCATCAATCACGAAGGAAAAATCTGTCTTGAAGCATTTTTAACAACAGAAAACCAAAAATTTGAAATTAAATAGAATAATTAACCTCCGATTTTCATATAGTTTATTAACTATTAAAAAATCGGAGGTTAAATTTTTATGAAATCCATTAAAATCACGTCTATTATTCTATTTTTGGCGGTGGTACTTTTAAGCATTTTTATCGGTGGTAAACAAATCAACAGCAAAATTGAACAAACCATTAAAGAAAATTATCAAACTGAAATTGACGCTCTTAAGGAAAAGCTAAACAATCAATCCGCCCTTTTAAACTCTATTATCAATATTGGAAACAAGCCTAATAATACTACAACAAATAAGCAAGACACAGAAAATACAACCACTACCACTACTACCCCAAAGAAAAACACCACTACTAACACACCGGTTGAAGATGAAGTCTTGTTTGAATACATAAAAGAAAACGGAGGCATCACAATCACCAAATATATCGGTAAACAAACGAATGTAACTATTCCAAACAAAATCGAACAACTTCCCGTTCTAAAAATCGGAGAAAATGCCTTTGCAGATAGCAAAGTTAAGAGTGTTACGCTTCCCTCTTCTTGTGAAGAAATCGACTGGTTCGCATTTTATGGATGCTTCGCCTTAACAACAATTTATATTTCAAACGAAGTAAACAGCATCGGTTATGGAGCATTCGATTCTTGCGCGAAAAGTCTTACTATATACTGCGAGCGTAACTCTTATGCTCAAAAATATGCTCAAAGCTTTGGTATTAAATATTCAATATTTCAATAACAAAAATAGTGTGATGATTTCTCATCACACTATTTTTTATTTTACGATATCAACAAGCTGATCGTATTCTTCAATACTCGTCATGCCCTCCAAAACTCGCTCACAAGTATGACTCAAAACGGTTGTCATATTTTTTGCCACGATAGCACCAACCTTTTCACTAGTAAAGTCATCGGACATCACAATATCTCTGATTTCATCGGTAAGTACCATAATTTCAAACACACCAATTCGACCGAGATAACCCGTACTATTACAATATCTACAACCAACCGGCTCATAAATTTCAACCGGCTTATCGATTTTAAGCAATGCCATTTCTGCAGGAGTTGTAATTTTGGGTGCTTTACATTTTGGACAAAGCTTTCTTACAAGACGCTGTGAAATCGCACCAAGCAAGGAGTCAGCAACAAGATATTTGGGAATACCCATATTTATAAGTCTTGTAATAACGCCCGCAGCATCATTCGTATGAATTGATGAAAGTACCAAGTGACCCGTAATAGCTGCTCTCGTTGCAATCTGTGCAGTTTCCTCGTCACGAATCTCACCAATCATTATAACATTGGGGTCCTGACGTAAGAAGCTACGTAGAGCAGCGGCAAACGTAAGATTTGCCTTGGGGTTAACCTGAACTTGATTTATTCCGTCAATCTCATTTTCCACAGGATCCTCAACCGTCATAATATTCGTATCTTCCTTTGCCAAATAACGAAGGAATGTATAAAGCGTAGTAGATTTACCACTACCCGTAGGACCTGTAAGCAAAATGATACCGTGAGGACGGGTAATCATACCCATTATCAAATCCTTTTGCTTATCAGAGAAACCAAGCAGCGACATATCGCTTGAGTTAAATGCACGGCTGTAAATACGAATAACAACCTTCTCGCCGTGAATAGTTGGAATAGTGGAAACACGGAAGTCATAAGTGTTTCCTTCAATAGTAAGACTTATTTTACCATCCTGAGGAATTCTTCGCTCTGCAATATTAAGCTCTGCCATAATCTTATAGCGCGCAAGCATAGCAGGATATAACTGGGGCGAAAGATCCTCAATTTTTTGAAGCTTACCATCTATTCTAAAACGAATAAATACAGATTTGCTAAACGGCTCAATGTGAATATCACTGGCACCGCGGTTAATAGCATCAATCAAAATCGAATCACAAAGCTTAATAACGGGCGCATCAATGGGAGCATCAGGGTCGATCTCCTCTTTTTCAGTATTATTCTTGATGTATTCATTCATCGCCTCGTTCTGCTGAATCTTGTTGTTCGCATAATCAAGAATGAGCTTCATCTGCTTAGGTGGACTAATAATAAACTCTATTTTTCTACACCCTTGAGTCAAAAGCTCGCTAAATTCCTCGATTTTGAAAGGATTTGAACCAAGAATAACCAATACGTCATCTCTGATTTCAAAAGGAACACCTTCATATTCAAGCAAGAGGTCACGTGGGTATTTACCAACTAATTTAAGATTTATTTCAGAAAGTTGGCAAAATCTATATTCCAAGCCAAGAAATTCGGCAAGAACGCGATATGTTGTTTCTTCATTAATAACCTTATCC
The DNA here is from genome assembly GCA_017628875.1 of Clostridia bacterium. Classification (GTDB taxonomy): domain Bacteria; phylum Bacillota; class Clostridia; order Oscillospirales; family CAG-272; genus RGIG4608. The sequence continues at coordinate 11,494 of JAGBYG010000228.1, read as the reverse complement.
TTTACAAGCTCGAGATACATAGGAACTCCCGATCCATCTGCCTTAACACGATACTGTTCAGCAATTTCGGGTGAAATGATGAATTCTTGAATAAGATATTTTTTAAATAATTTATTAAAAATCATTTGTGGGCCTCCTTATACGGCACTCATCATAGACATCATAGGAACAAGAACCGAAAGCACTACCAAGCAAACAACTCCACCAAGTAAAAGAATACAAATTGGCTCAATTGCAGCAACCGCCTTGGCAATACTTGATTCAACCTGCTCGTCAAAGAAAGTTCCTGTCGACTCCAAAACCTCCTCAATATTACCACTATTTTCACCAACCTTAATCATTTGCGTTAAAATTGGCGGAAACAATCCTGTAGCAGCTATTGAAGCGGAAATGCTACGTCCACGCTTAACTTCTTCAACTGTGAAATCGAACTTCTTTTTCAAAACCTCATTCCCAAGCATTTTTTGAAGATTTTCAAGCACGTCAATCATATTCATACCGCTTCCAAGAAGAATGATAAAAGCTCTTGAAAAACGCGCAGTTATCAAATTTCGCTGAACGGTAGATATGATGGGCAATTTTAATATCAATACGTCCTTAACGTATTTGCCTGCTTTGGTTTTAAAGAAAAGCACAATCAAGAAAATAATCATTACAGCACCCGGAAGAAGTATAAAGATATAATCCTGAATAAAATTTGAGATACTCATAACTACACGAGTAATCGCAGGCACTTCTCCACCGAGCTGACTTATAGTAGATTCGAAATTAGGAAGAACGAAAAGACACAAGAAAATTATAACGATAAAGATCATAGCTATCAGTAACGAAGGATAAACCATCGCAGAAGATGCTTTCTTTTTAATTCTTCTGTCATTTTCGTAATAATCCGCCATATTGGTCATTACTTTATCCAAAGAACCACTAACCTCACCAATAGCAACCATATTAACGAAAAAGCGCGGGAAAACCTTGGGATGTTTAGCGAAAGCATCGGAAAGTAAAACTCCCGATTCAACGTCAAGATAAACGGTTTGTAAAACGTTTCTAAACGGAATGCTAAATTTTTGTTTATGTAAGCTGTTTAAACATTCGCTAAGCGGTATGCCTGCTTTGAGCATTACCGAAAACTGTCTAAAAAACAAAACAACTTCGTTAAACTTAATCTTGCTGCTAACTGCGAAAAATTCATTTTGCTTTTCCTCCTTTATAGCAGTAAAGCTAAGCAAATGAATTTTATCTTGTCGCATTTGCGCACGCAAGCTAAGGGCATCACTCGCCTCTTTAACAACCACCTGACGTTGTCCCGACGAGTTAATCACCTTGCATCTATATAAAGGCATTAAAGAAGTACCTCCCAATAAATTTTCATAAACGTTTCACCAAAAATCGCCATCAAACCAAGTCCTAAAAGAAGATAAGGCCCAAACGCAATCTCTGCTTCCCTTTCTGTTTTAGCGGTTTTTATTTTTATAATTTCAATTATCGAACCAAGCAAAGTTGCAATAATGATAGAAATCAAAAGCGGCAAAACTCCAACCATAAATCCCCCAATGCCCACAAGATAAATATCTCCTGAGCCAAGAGCATCCTTTTTCAAAACCAATTTAGCAACGAGCTTGATTGCCCCAAAGAAGCCAAATCCAAACAAGGCGCCAAATATGTATTCCCAAATATCGCCGTTCAAAACAGCACAACGATAGAATGAAATAAACACAGCAATCGCGGCATAAAGAATGAGGGTGATATTATAAATATCGTGAGTTTCGTGGTCAATTCCCGCAATAATAATAAACAAGAAAACCAAAAGCATAAGAGCGATAAATACAGGCATTTTTTTCGTATTGTCGCCATACTGCAAATATGCAAGCATAAATCCAATGCCACCAAAAATCTCACAAAGAAATGAAAATGCGCCTATTTTTGCCTTGCAATTTCTGCACTTTCCACCGAGAAAAATCCAAGAGAAAATCGGAATATTATCAGATTTCTTTATTTCTTTTTTACAGCTCGGACAATATGAATCAGGCTTAACTATCGAAAGTCCCTTAGGCGCTCGGTAAGCAATAACACCTGCAAAGCTCGCAAAAACTGCGCCAAATATAAACGAAAATATAGCAAATAAAATTCTAAATTCAGGCATTTAATGCTACCTCCTTAAGTATTTCAGAAGTTTGGGAAGTCGTTGTTGTAGTTATATTGTTTTGATTATTAAAATTAGCCAAATCCTTCTTCGCAAACATCATATATCTCATTATTAAAATGGATGTCGCCGTAATAATAACAGTCATAACGAACGTGAGAATAATAACGATTGCAAGAGCATAACCCTTTTGTTTTTTATTCTTTTTCATCATTTTTCTCCTTGCTTTTTCAACGGGAAATCCAAACCGGAAACCAAAACTTTTTTATCCGACTCTTTAATTATGGATAAATTAACTAATTGATCATTACTATCATAGGAAAAAGAAATCTCGTAAACTCCTTGAGTGATATTTGATGTGGGTTTAAAATCAGCAGTCAAATAACCCCTATTATTTGAAGTTGTACCGTTAAAATAATCATCAGCCCAATCTGTTGTTTTATATTTTTCCCAATAAGCATCAATATCCTGACACACCATTTTTATCTTAACGTATTCTTCTTGACGAGCAACCACTTTTCTCATAGCAACCAAGGTAGACAATAATGCAAAAACTATTATAGACAAAACTGTTATTGCAACCAAAACTTCAACCAAAGTAAGTCCTTTTTTAGTTTTTTTCATAATCCTTGCTCACTAAAAAGTGATTCTCCTTTCTTTAAGAATTTTTATTTTTCGTCAATTCTTTTAATTCCCAAATCAACGTTAATTGATTCATCGGAATTGATATCGTAATAAGAAATCTGTTTTTTATCAACCTCAAATTCGTGCTTTGAAGCAACAAGCAAAAACTTGCTCAAAATATCCCTTTCGGTTTCAAATTCAAAATCATAAGAAGTAATCAAATCCTTATCAGAAACCATAATCATTGTGCAGACCTTTTCTTTAATGTAGAAATAAACGTAAGTTCCTTTGTAATTAAGCTTTTCAGCAAGGAACATTCCAAGTGGCTGAACACCAACAAACTCCGTATTGAGCATTTTTTCGATATTATTAAATGACTCAATAATAAGCTTAGGAATGTAATACGTATTGAACATATACCCTAATTCGCTTTTATAGGAATTGCTTATCGGAACAAAAAGATCCTTGTTGTTTTTCAATTTCATTTCTTTTTTGTAAAGGCTATTTGCTTGGAATGAGCTCTTTATAGGCAAAAACAAACTGTTTTTGTGAATCTCTGCACATCTCAAAAGTAGAAGAGGAGATTGAAGATTTTTAACGTTAAGCTCTTTAAGTTCCTGCTTAATTCTTTCAACAAGCGGTTCAAGCTTAGCAACAACACCGTTCTTTATCGGATAATCTTGAAGATCTATAAATATTTCGTTTTCTGTCGTCTTGTTGTCTTTAAGAAAATAAATTCTCAAATAACCATTGCCAAAATTAGAATATTCAAAAATACATTGATTTTGAGCCATTACTTTTCCCCTCCTATTACACAACACTTAAAATAAATTCAAATTCTTTTCCGCTATCAAATTTCATATAGCATTTTATAAAACCAGAATTGTTATCTGTATATATTTTAAATTCTTCCAAGCCAGTATCAGAAAAAACCGTCTTTTCATCATCAAGTTCAATCAAATTGCCATTTTCTATTTTAAAAACTTCATTTGCTGGCTTTTCTTCATTCTTGAAATCCATTTCAAGGTTTTTTGTAAGTTTTTTATTTTCATCTACAAAGGATCTCAAATATTTCTCGATATTTTTAGCCATATCAATATCTTCTGCCTCTTGAAGAAGATCGCCCGACATATTAGTCATAAAAACCATAGTGGTTCCGACCATTGTCAACACTATTGCAGAAATTGCAATAACTACTATTAATTCGACAAGTGTAAATCCACTTTTTTTCTGCAACATAGGGCGCTCCTTTCCTAAAAGCTAATTTGTTGAAATATCGACAAAAATTCGCATTTTACTACATAATAAATTATATCACCAAACATCAATATTGTCAATAATTTAGGGTAATCTTTACTCCCTTCGATTGATATATTTAATCTGTTCAGTAAATATTAAATCATAACAAATAAGATTGTGGATATCCAAATTTTCCCTATACATATTAATAGCACTTATCTGACTATTTTCATAAGTTTTATAGTAATAAATTCCCCTCTCTGTATCACAACAACTCGTGTATTGTGTCCTTTCAAATCTATTATCAAATATTACACAGCCTTCAACTTGTTCAACAGTACCTAAAATATGAAAAAACTGACTAATCGACTCATTCTCACTCAATGGATTAACAGAATTCAATTTAGCAAATGCCACACGCACAAACCTTGAAGCAGACGAAAAATCACCAGGCAATCCAAGGGCGCCCATTCCTCTACTATATTTTTTTAAAATTATCTTATCTGAAAATTTGTTTTGTGGATCAATATTTGAAAGGCCCATATAATTATTCAAATTCATCATTTGATACTCAAACGGCGGATTGTTCGTAAGCACACCCACAGGATTTTGATGAATTTTTGTTCCATCTCGCATACATTCCACAACTATGCTTTTATTCTTATCTGATATCAACCAATGAAGCTGACCATTTTCCAAATTTTTGTTGAACTGAGCGTCCACAAGATTAATTTCTTTCAATGCACATATACATTCATCAACACATTTATACTTTGAAAGCAAGTATGGTATAAGTTCATAAGGTGCAAGATTAATCTTTTGTTCATTTGCTTTTCCATAATACGCATTTCCTACAAAGTTCAACCCTGCAATGCTCAATCCGTGTTCATTTGTAGCATCAAAATATAGTGGATAATCCTCAACTATTGCAGCCATTCCAATAATTGCGTGGTGATTTTTAATAACCTCTCCTGTCTTAAATTTAAATACATAATTTCTCGGAGTAATAGTCACACATTCACCAAATCTTCTCTCTAAATCTAATGTTCTGCCAAAAAAATGTCCCTTTGCATTAAAGCTTATTGCTGTACACATATTATCACATCCTTTCGTGTGATTATTGACATATTTTCTATAAAAAATACAAGGGCGATGACACTAAGCCACCGCCCCGGATATTAAGTTCTTTTGTCAAATTTAGTGGAGCATTTTACACAAGTAATAGTTATCTTTCCCCTGCCTTTAGGAACTCGCAACCAAGTTTTGCATTTAGGGCAACGATAAAACTTATGCGTTTTTCTCTGCTTCCATCTGGTCTTGGTCATATTTATTGCGCCAAGATATTTTTTGTTCTCTTGTGTTCTTTTATACACCTTTTTAGAAAGAATTCTGAAATAAGCATAACCCATCAATCCATAGGTAATCAATGAGAAAATTAATTTCAATATTCCAAATGGCAAAAAGCCATATATCAAAAAGAATATTATTGAAAGTATCAAGCTGAGCTTTGCAAGATCGTCAAAACCATTTCTGCCATAGAAAAATGCTCTCATTTTTTGAGCCATTCTAAACAAGAATTTTCTCATTTTTCACACCTCTTATTCTGTTCTAAGCGCGATTACAGGATCCTTTTTAGAAGCAGTTTTTGATGGGAACAAGCCCGCAATAAACGTAAGTCCCATACTGATAGCAACAAGGATTATCGCAGGAATGGGATCAAGCGCCGCCTGAAGATTCGCAATACCCGTAAAGTGATAAAGAATAATGTTTATAATAACAATCAATCCAAGTGAGCATATAATACCAATCATACCCGCAACAAATCCGACGAATAGTGTTTCTGCATTAAATACGCGCGCAATATCCTTCTTGGATGCACCGATAGCACGAAGAATACCAATTTCTTTTGTTCTCTCAAGAACAGAGATGTAAGTAATAATACCAATCATAATTGATGATACGACGAGCGAAATTGCAACGAACGCAATAAGCACGTATGAAATCGCATCAATAATTGTTGTTACGGAGCTCATAAGAACTGCCACCGTATCAGTATAAATGATCCTATCATCCTCGTTCTGCTGATTATTATATTCGGCAATAAGCTCATTTATGCGCTCTTTTGCTTCAAAATCCTTGGGATAAATCGAAATAGATGTTGGATTTTCAATATCTATATAACCCAATGCTTCAAGATTACCCTTATAAGTATTCTTGGTAATTTTGTTCTCGTTAAGATGCTTGATAATCATATTCATCAAGGACTCCGCACTGGTTGGAACGTATTGCAAAATCATATCCTTAAGATAAGGCATATTCAATTGCTCCACAAGAGCATCAATAATAAACGTGGTATCAATTCCCGGATATTTTGTAATAATCTCCTTGATCATTGGGAAATCGTCCATCGTATATCCCTTGGAATCAAATCTAATACCTGTGAACATATCCACATCAGGATTTTTAAGCTGTGCCCTTACAACGTCACTATTATTACTCTTACGAATAACCTCATCCTTAAGACTTGAAAGATAACCAATAGTTCCGATGTTTGCCATACTCATAGTATCATCAGTGGGACGAACAATACCAACTATTTTCAATTCCATTGCGGAATCAAGTCGCTCTTTAAATCCATCATCATTGTCAGTAAGTTTAATGATCTTTCCACCACTAAGTGCATAGTGGTCACTATCAAGAAGCACCTTAAAATCAAAATCATATATTTCTTCATAGGTGTAGTCTGTTGAGGGAATGTCAATATCAACCTTATTTCCACTCATCTGTGCCTTTATTGCAGCTTCCATATATTCCTGAATTTCCTTGAAATCACGAATACCAAGAACATAAAGCGTATAGTCTGAAATTTGATTGTTTTCATCAACGATCAAAACAATCTCGTTCGATTTCTCAGGATATTTTCCATCAACAAGCTCATATTCATTTTGCAAATGACTAAGGTCGCCAACAAGCTCCGTCCAACCGGTAACGCTTGCCATTCCGCCCCCCATCATAGAGGCCATTCCGAGCATCATGTCCTGAGACGTGCCTGTAACACCCATTGATGAATACATTTGCTCAAGTCCTTGTGAGCTGTTTCTATAGCTTCCGTCCTCAAGCTTCAAATAAATGTTCCAGTTTGGTGCGTAATCGTATTTTATATCCGTCACTAAATCTTGAATTTCCTTATTTGAATCAAGGAAGTCTTTAAATTTTTCAAGATTGTTCGTTGCAGAAGATTCAGTCATAGTTGTCATCATCTGAGCCATTATTTGACTTGTATATACCTTGCCGGGCTCACGCTTTTGATTGGATGACTCGGCAGCCTGCATCATAGATGCCATCATAGAGGTCGGGTCCATTGTGTTCTGCATAATCTGCAAAGGATAAGATGACATTGTACTTTCTTCAATCGACTGTATATATGCATTAACACCTGTTGAAACTGCCAAAATAAGAGCGATTCCGATAATACCGATAGAACCCGCAAATGATGTTAAAAATGTTCTACCCTTCTTGGTCATCAAGTTGTTAAATGAAAGTGACATCGCAGTCCAAAATGACATTGATGATTTCTTTTTTCTAACAACAGAGTTATTCTTCTCTTGAATTGCATATAACTCCTCCATATCCACTTTTCCGTCATATGGATTTGAGTCGCCAACAAGATTACCATCGCGAAGATTGATAATTCTTGTGGAATATTCCTCGGCAAGCTCGGGGTTATGGGTTACCATAATAACAAGGCGATCCTTGGCAATTTCCTTCAAAAGATCCATAACCTGAACACTGGTTTCGGAGTCAAGCGCACCAGTGGGCTCATCCGCAAGCAAAATATCAGGGTTGTTAATAAGCGCACGCGCTATCGCAACTCTCTGCATCTGACCACCGGAAAGCTGATTGGGACGCTTGTTCATTTGTGAACGAAGTCCCACCTTATCAAGCGCTTGTACTGCTCTTTTTCTTCTTTCGTTCTTGGAAATACCGCTCAACGTCAATGCAAGTTCAACGTTTGCAAGAACTGTTTGGTGAGAAATAAGATTATAGCTTTGGAAAATAAATCCTATAGAGTGATTTCTATAAGTATCCCAATCCGAATCGGTATAATCCTTGGTTGAAGTATTATTGATGATAAGATCACCACTTGTATATTGATCAAGACCGCCAATAATATTTAGCAATGTTGTCTTGCCACACCCTGATTGTCCAAGTATGGATACGAATTCACTCTCGCGGAACTTAAGACTAACGCCCTTGAGCGCCTCAACAGCAGCTTCATCCTTTCCATACGTTTTTCTTATGTTTATAAGTTCTAACATATATCACACCTACCATATTAATACATATTCTTTCTTAATTGTATGTTAACACGTCAACCTTAAAAATTCCTTAAAATTATTTAGTATGTCTAAAATAACTAAAAAGATTTTTAAAAATTGTTGGTTAGTAACAAAAATTACAATATATTGTTTTCACCCCTTGACACAACCACAATATATAGTTATAATTAGAATGTCGAATTTTATCGTGTTTTTAATATATAAGTTTTATTTTAAGGAGGTTTTATATGAAAATTATTAAAAGAAATGGTGCAGAAGTAACGTTTGATATCAACAAAATTATTATTGCTATAACCAAAGCTAATGAAAGTGTTGTTCCAAGTGCAAGAATGACCGAAATCCAAATCAAAAGAATAGCCGAAGATGTCGAAATGGCAGCTCTTCATATGAACAGATCCTTAAATGTTGAAGAAATTCAGGATATGGTCGAGGACCAAATTATGAACCAAAGAGCATTTGAGGTTGCACGTCGTTATATCACCTATAGATATAATCGCGCCCTTGTTAGAAAAGCTAACACAACCGACGAACAGATTTTAAGTCTTATTGAATGTAATAATGAAGAAGTAAAACAAGAAAATTCCAATAAAAATCCCACTGTAAATAGCGTACAACGTGACTATATGGCGGGTGAGGTCAGCAAGGACATCACAAAACGTCTTCTTCTCCCTGCAGATATTGTTGAAGCAAACGAAAAAGGATTAATTCACTTCCACGATTCCGATTACTTTGCACAGCATATGCACAACTGTGACCTTGTCAATCTTGAGGATATGCTTCAAAATGGTACGGTTATTAGTGGAACTATGATTGAAAAGCCCCACAGCTTCTCTACCGCTTGTAATATCGCTACACAGATCATTGCGCAGGTGGCTTCTTGTCAATATGGTGGTCAAAGTATAAGTCTTACTCATCTTGCTCCATTTGTTGACATAAGTCGCAAAAAGCTCAGAATTAATGTTGAAGAGGAGCTTAGGAGCATAAATCCAAACGTTTCAGAAGAGGATATCGACAGAATAACAGAAAAACGTCTTCTTGAAGAAATCAGAAGTGGCGTTCAGACTATTCAGTATCAGGTTGTAACTCTTATGACCACAAATGGACAAGCTCCTTTTGTAACTGTGTTTATGTATTTAAACGAGGCAAAAAATGAACGCGAAAAACGCGACCTTGCTATTATTATTGAAGAAACTCTTAAGCAAAGATACAAGGGTGTAAAAAATGAAAAGGGTGTTTGGGTTACTCCCGCATTCCCCAAGCTTATTTACGTTCTTGAAGAGGATAATATTCACGAGGACAGCCCCTATTACTATCTTACAAAGCTTGCAGCTAAATGCACAGCAAAAAGAATGGTTCCCGACTATATCTCAGAAAAAATTATGCTCCAAAACAAGATTGATAAAAACGGAGAGGGACATTGCTACACCTGTATGGGTTGCAGAAGCTTCTTAACACCATATCTTGACGAAAATGGCCAACCAAAATATTACGGAAGATTTAATCAGGGTGTTGTAACAGTTAACCTTGTTGATATCGGTCTTTCCGCAGAGGGAGATATGGATAGATTTTGGCAGATATTTGATGAACGAATGGAACTTTGCCATCGAGCGTTGCAATGCCGTCACGAACGTCTAACAGGAACGTTATCCGATGCCGCTCCAATACTTTGGCAGCACGGAGCACTTCTTCGTCTTTCCAAGGGAGAGACGATTGACAAATATCTGCACGGAGGTTATTCCACAATTTCGCTCGGTTATGCAGGTCTTTGGGAGTGCGTGCTTTCTCTTAACGGAAAGAAGCTTACCGAACCCGATGGCGAAGCACTCGGTCTTGAAATTATGAAAAAGCTTAATGAATATACTGCTAAATGGAAGGCAGAGGAATGCATTGACTATTCCCTTTACGGCACTCCGCTTGAAAGTACAACGTATAAATTTGCTAAATGCTTGCAAAAGCGTTTTGGTACTATCAAAGGCATTACTGATAAAACGTATATCACCAACAGTTACCATATCCACGTAACCGAGGAAATCGATGCTTTCAAAAAACTCGCGCTTGAATCCAAATTCCAAGCACTCTCCCCCGGTGGCGCAATCTCTTACGTTGAGGTCCCCGATATGCAAAACAACCTTGATGCGGTGCTTTCGGTTATGAAATTCATTTATGACAATATTATGTATGCCGAGCTTAATACCAAGAGTGATTATTGCCAAGCTTGTGGATTTGATGGCGAAATTGAAGTCGTTGAGGAGGAAGGAAAGCTTGTTTGGAAATGTCCCAACTGCGGCAATACCGACCAATCCACAATGAACGTTGCACGTCGCACTTGCGGATACATCGGAACTCAGTACTGGAATCAAGGCAGAACTCAAGAAATCAAGGAAAGAGTCCTTCACCTTTAATAAGAGGAAATTATGAATTACGCGCTTATACGTGAAAATGATATAGCTAATGGCCCAGGTGTCAGAACCTCCCTTTTCGTTAGCGGTTGCAGGCACCATTGTAAAGGATGCTTCAATCCTGAAACGTGGAATTTTAACTATGGTAATCCCTTCACTCAAACAGAAATAGATAAAATAATTGAAGCATCCCAACCGTCTTTTATAGAAGGGTTAACGCTCCTTGGAGGAGAACCCTTTGAGCCCGAAAATCAAGATGCACTTATTGAACTTTTAAAGCAGTTCAAAACAAAGCTGCCGCACAAGAAAGTTTGGTGCTATTCGGGATTTAGCTTCGAGCACGATCTTCTTCTAAAAGCACAAAATAATAAAGAAAGTGTTAAAGAAATGCTTCAGCTTATTGACGTGCTTGTTGACGGAAAATTCGTTGAGGAACTAAAAAGCCCCGCTCTACTCTTTAGGGGTTCTTCCAATCAAAATATAATTGACGTAAAAGCTTCCCTCTCTCAAGGAAAAATGATACTCCTTGAAGGAGTCTGGGAAAGAAAAATGGGAAGTGGAAACATATATGAATAATAACAATCGCAGACAGATTATGTCTGCGATTGTTGTTTATATAAATATTTTGGGATTTTGTTTTCCCGAAAGTGCAAGCTGCAAAGAATTTTCTACAAGTTCAAACTCTACAACAAGAGAATGTGGCTTATTTATTGGATCATCTTGGTACATAGGCGTAAAATACACATTTT